>NZ_JBEZEK010000005.1:120066-311845 GCF_040648835.1 Micromonospora sp. NPDC049081
GACTTCCGGGTCGGTGGCGGTGGTGGCGAGGGTGGTTAGGGCGGTGATGACGGGTGGGGTGAGTGCCCCGCCGTGGGCCAGCGCCGATCCCGCGCGGGCGCGGACTTCCGGGTCGGTGGCGGTGGTGGCGAGGGTGGTTAGGGCGGTGATGACGGGTGGGGTGAGTGCCCCGCCGTGGGCCAGCGCCGATCCCGCGCGGATGCGGACTTCCGGGTCGGTGGCGGTGGTGGCGAGGGTGGTTAGGGCGGTGATGACGGGTGGGGTGAGTGCCCCGCCGTCGACCAGCGCCGATCCCGCGCGGATGCGGACTTCCGGGTCGGTGGCGGTGGTGGCGAGGGTGGTCAGTGCGGTGATGACGGGTGGGGTGAGTGCCCCGCCGTCGACCAGCGCTGATACCGCGCTGATGCGGACGTACGGGTCGGTGGCGGTGGTGGCGAGGGTGGTCAGTGCGGTGATGACGGGTGGGGTGAGTGCCCCGCCTCGGGCCAGCGCCGATCCCGCGCTGATGCGGACGTACGGGTCGGTGGCGGTGGTGGCGAGGGTGGTCAGTGCGGTGATGACGGGTGGGGTGAGTGCCCCGTCTCGGACCAGCGCCGATCCCGCGCTGATGCGGACGTACGGGTCGGTGGCGGTGGTGGCGAGGGTGGTCAGTGCGGTGATGACGGGTGCGGTGAGTGCCCCGCCTCGGACCAGCGCCGATCCCGCGCTGATGCGGACGTACGGGTCGGTGGCGGTGGTGGCGAGGGTGGTCAGTGCGGTGATGACGGGTGGGGTGAGTGCCCCGCCCCGGGCCAGTACCAATCCCGCGCTGATGCGGACGTACGGGTCGGTGGCGGTGGTGGCGAGAGTGACCAGTGTGGCGGTGGTGGCTGCGGGCAGCGGACCCAGTCGGGCGGCGACGCCAGCCAGTTCGCACCAAACCCGGTGGTTGGTGGGGGTGAGTTTGGTGGCCCGGCTGTCGAGGGCAGCATGGAATCGATCAGCGGCCTTGGTACCGCTCAACGCCGCTAACCGTTCCGCCAGGGCGCTCCGATAGGCGGCGAAACGGCATCGGCTGTTCTCTTGGTCCAACCATTCGTCGACCGCCCGGGTGATCACAGCGTCGATAGTCGCGGTCCTCAGTGGTGTGTCGTCGGCCAGCACCCGGAGCATGAACAGGAAGTCCCGGCCCAGCAGTTCCTCGTACGGGCTCGGATCGCCCTCGGCCGGATAGATCGCCTTCGCCACCACGTCGTCGATCTGTTCGATGTAGTCGGTGCCGATCAGGCCGAGCGCGAGCAGGATCGGCTCCTCGTAGCGGGGGTCGTGCAACCGGCGGCGGATTTCGCTGATCCGGTCGGTGGCCGAGCCACGGAACGCCAGCGCCCGGCCGGCGTAGTACTCCTCGAAGGTCAGGTGGGCGAACCCGTACCGACCGGGGGCACGCTCGACCAGCAGGCCGGTATGGGTGTCGGCCTTGTCGACGAAGTCGAGCACCGCCAGCCCGGCGTCGGTGCGCAGCGGGTCGGCGGCTTCCAGCATGCGTCGATCCCACCCGGTGCCCTGGTGAGTTGCCCACAATGGGCCGAGGACGTCGAGTAGTTCCAGCCGGGTGGCGGCACTCTCAGGGCGGTGCTCGTGCATCCACCAGCCCAGCTCGGTCAGCCACCGGGTCAGGATCCGCTCGTCGGGCAGGTCGGCCTCGGCGACCCCCTGGGCGCTGCGCCAGGTGCGCCCGAGCGCGTTGCACACCTCCACGTACGCCTCGACCCGGCGGTGCGGGAGTCGGCCGCTGGCCCGGTGCACCAGCACCAAGGCCGTCAGCAGCAGGGGGTTGGCGGCCAGCCGTCGTACCCCGGCGTTGGTGGTGAGGGCCTGGTCGATCGCGGTGGCCTCGCGTGTGCCGGCCAGCCGGGTCGCCTCGGCGGACCGGCCCGGGGTCTCGGCACGCTCGACCTCGCGGCAGTAGACGTCGAGGAACCGGCTGATCGTCGGGTCGTCCATGTCCTGGAGCCGCACCGCGCGGAACGGCTCCGGCAGCGGGGCGGCCTGGTAGCCGGCGATCCGGCTGGTCACCACGAACCGGTTGCCCTGCCGGGCATGGGCGGTCACGAAGTTGGCCACCGCCGCGACCACGCCCCGACGTAGCTCGGCCGAGGCGATCTCGTCCAGGCCGTCCATCAGCACCAGGCAGCGGCCGGCGTCGAGCTGGCGGCGCAGCAGGTCGGCCAGCCCCGGCAGGGTGCACTCCGCGCGGCGGAGCTGACCGGGCAGGAACTCGCCGATGCCCACCTTGGAGAATCCCTGGCGGGCGTACTCGCCGATGCGGAGGTAGATCGGGAACAGCGCGTCCCGCCCCCGGACCGGCTCGCCGGCGATCAGTGCTCGGGCGTGGGTCAGGGCCAGGTAGCGCAGCAAGGTGGTCTTGCCCGTCCCCGGATCGCCCAGGACCAGCAACTGGGCGGCGTCGCGGGCCGCGTCGAGCACCGGCTGGCTGGTCGGCTGTTCGGTCTCGGCGGCGAACCGGTGGCCGTACTGCGTCTGCAGCCGGTCGAGGGCGGCCTCGAAGCCGGTGTGGTCCAGCTTTCCCTCGGCCACCAGGGCGGCCAGCCGCTCCCGCTCGCGCTCGAACCAGGCCCGCGCCCGGTCGCCGGGCTTGCGGTCCCGACGCGCCTGCAACCCGACGAACACCTCGCCCAACGGAAGTTGCACGGTGGTGTTCCGGACCACCCCCACCGTACGCAGGTAGCGGTGCTGGTCGATCAACCAGCGCAGGTAGGCGACCCGGTCGTCGTTGGTGGCGTCGACCGCGCCCAGGTGCTCGGCGATGCGGCTGGCCGCCTGGGCGGTCGACGCGGCATCGGAGCGGCCGAGCATCCCCTGGAGGGCCGCCTCGCGGCGTACCTCGGTGTCCAACCCGTCGAGCAGGGCCTTGAACGCCGGCCGCAGCAGGCCGATCCGGTCGTACCGCTCGTCGTCGGACTCGGCCCGGCCCAGCGAGTCGACGGCCCGTTCCGCCAGCCGCACCGGCGAGGTCGGCACACCGGGCACGAGCACCTTCGCCAGTTCGGGAGCGCCCTCGTGCACCCAGAAGCCGTCGTTGACGTCGAACTCGGCGAGCCGGTCACCGTACGACCGGTTCAGCTCGGTGAGGGCGCGGCGCAACGCGCGTTCCAGGGCCTTGCGTTCCGGGTCTCCCCAGACGCGGGCCTTGATTTCCTTGGCGGCGGCGGTGCCGATCTCCTTGCCGAGCTGCGCCAGGATCGACTTTGCCAGCGCCGTGGCCAGCGCGACAGGGTCCATGGCCGGGAAGTGTAGGCGTCACCGACCACAAGGGAGGGTCACATAGCCGACGGGCTCCCGGTCGGTGCGCACGTCGATACCCGGCCGGACCGGGCATCGTGACCGGACGTCGGTCGGGACGGTCGACGCGCCGGCCAGCCGCGTCAGCGGGTCAGGTCGACGGTGACGGTGACCCGGCCCCGGTCGTCCCGGCGGGCCACCGCGTGCCCGGCCCGGTCGACCCCGTCGAGGTTCAGCGAGATCGGGCCGCCCTCGCCCAGGAAGTTGCGCCACCACTGCTTGGCGTCGGGCATCGCGACCTGGATGACCACCGCGTCGCCGGTCTGTCGGTAGGCGACCGGGGTGCTGAACGTCCGCCCGGAACGGCGACCGGTGTAGGTGACCACGACCAGGTGCCGCCGGAGGAACCGCCCCCAGCGGGGCGACGACCGCAGCGCCATGACCCGGGTGTTGAACGACCGTGCCAATCCCGAGGGGAACGATCCTCGTTGACCCATCCGGGCCTCCGTCGTCGATGTGAGAGCTCCACGCCGACCGTAACACCGACCGGTCCCCCCGGAACGTGAGGGAGAACCACGATTGCCGGCCAGGACCGGGGGGAGTGACACCGGCGTACACCGATATGCCTGTCAGTCATATTTATGCCTGTCAGGCATATCGCTCTCCATACACGGTGTGGGTCGCCGGCACCGCGCCCGGAGGGGCGAGGCGCAGGTCGCCGCCGCGCCCGGAGGGGCGGTGGGTCGCCGCCGCCGCCACCGCCGGAGGGCCGGCGGTCAGGACGGGGGACGGCGGTCACGCCGGAGGGGCGGCGGGCACGGCGGAGCCGCGCGGGAGGGTCCGACCCTGCCCGCGCGGCCCCGAACGGGACGGTCAGCAGCGACCGACCATCGTCTTCACGTCGTAGGTGGTGTTGACCCAGGTGTCGGCCACGTAGCCGGTCACGCCCGTCGCCGTGTTGGTGATCCGGTCCCAGGTGGACGACGGCCAGTAGCCACCGCTGACGTACTCGCCGAAGGTGTAGCAGGCGATCTTCACGGTGGCGCCGTAGTTGACGGAACCGGCGATGCTGTAGGTGGTGCCCGGCCCGGTGCGGATGTTGAGCGACGGGTTGGCCAGGATCGTGCCCGTCACGCCGGGCGGCGGGTCGCCGGGGCCGCCGAGTCGGGCCACCGCCGCCTGCGCGGCGGACAGATAGCCGGCGTACGCCCCGTTGTTGTACGTCGACCAGGGCTGCCAGTTGCTGCCGCCGCTGGAGATGCTGTAGGCGGCGTTGGCGTTGCACTGGGCGTTGTACGCGCAACTGTCGGTGACGGTGGGGTGGTAACAGTTGTTGATCTGCCACAGGCCCCGGTCCAGCGAACCGTTCGAGCAGCCGCTGGTGGGGCCGTTGCTGCCGACCGCCGACGGGTTGCAGGAGGACTCGGCCATCGCCACGGCCACGGCCGTGACCAGCGGGTTGTTCCGGAACCCGGCGGCGTACGCCACCTGGGCACACAGGTCGATGCCGACCGCGTTGACGCCCACCCGGTTGGCCTTCGCACCGGTGGCGGGGCCACCGACGCTGGCCGGCTTGGCCTGGTCGGCCGGGCGGGACGCTGCCTTGGTCTGGTCGGCCGGGCGGGGGGCCGGCGCGGCCTGGGCGGCCGGGCCGGTGGTGGCGGGTGCGGCGGTGGCGGGGGTGGGCATGGCGCTGACGCCGACGACGGCGACCAGCGTCAGGCCGAGGGCCAGGCGCAGGGCACGTCGGGCCGCGGGGGCGGCAAGGGGGAGACGCATCGTGATCCTTTCAGCGGACGACCGGGAGGGGAGCCGGGCAGGGTGGGGGCGTCAGCGCCCGGTCCACTCCGGGTCGGCGTAGGACCAGCCGAGGTACGGCGCACCGGGCCAGGTCTGCGAGACGCGGCGGACGGTGGCCGCCGAGGTGATGTAGTTGCCGTTGCCCTCGGAGAGCATCACGTGGCCGTAGTAGCCGTTGATCGACGCGGCGGCGTAGAAGACCAGCGCGCCGGCCGGCGGGGTGCCCGTGGTGCGGATCATGCCGCGCGAGTACAGCGAGTTGTAGTGCACGATCGCCGACGCGTAGCCGCTGGCCGCCCGACCGTAGGCGTGCCCGACGAAGTTGTCGCACCAGCCGTCCCACTGGTGGTTGGAGTCACCCAGGTCCCCGTTGGTGTACGCCTGGCCGATCACCGAGCGGGCCCACGCCATGGCGCGGTCCTCGCGGGTGCCGGTGGGCGGCGGGGTGGTGGTGCACTCCGGCTCACCGGCGAGGTACTGGTTGAACCCCGGCGTGTTGGTGTAGTAGTCGCTGATCCAGCCGCTGGCCGGGGAGCTGATCCGGTGCCAGACGGTGTTGCCGGAGATGTTGCGCCCGCGTACCGCGCACTCGGCGACGAACCCGGTGCCGTCGCCCAGGAGCGCCACCGAGCCGGCGTTCGCGTCGTACGGGCTGGTGCGCACCATCAGGCCGGCGCCGCCCGTGCCGGCGACGCTGTAACCGGAGATGCCGGCGAACGACGGTGCGGCCGTGCCCACCAGGACCACCGCCGTGACGGCGCAGGCGGTGAGGATCCGCCCCACGAGTCGCGGCAGTCCCCGGCGGGGCACTGCGCCGGTGGCATTCGTACCGTTCGGCTGGTACACGCGGTTCTCCTTGTCGAGAAGTTCGGCACCGCCCCGGAATCGGCGCGGTGGGCCCGTCGGACGGTGACTCGCGCGGTCCGGTATCCCCGGGGTGAACGCGATTTCGAGCCGTTCGGATGCGTGCCGGGGCCGACACTCCCCGTGAGATCATATTCAGCGGCACCTATCCGGCGGGTGGCTGCTCCGGGGTCGATCCTGTCCTGACGCCCGCCTGTAAAGCACTGGCATGACACACGTTGACACCAGGGTTTACACGCAGGGGAGGGCCCATGACGGGGCGAAGTGGACGACTCGACGGCCAGGTTCCCGCCGACGCCGGGGACCACGACGACAACGGCCGGAATCATGCGGGCGTTGCCCGGGACCACGACGGCGAGGGCGGCGGACACGACGGCGAGAGCGGAGATCACGACGGCGAGAGCCGGCACCGCGAATTCGTCGCTGACCTGGCCCGGCTCCGGCGCGAGGCCGGGCAACCGTCGCTCCGGAAGATGTCCGCGACCGCGCACTACTCGCACACCGCGCTGGCGGGTGTGCTGTCCGGGGCCCGCCTGCCGTCGCTGGAGCTGACCATGGCGTTCGTCCGGGCCTGCGGCGGTGACGAGGCGGCCTGGCGGGCCCGCTGGCACCGGGAGGCCGGCTCGGGGCCGCAGCAGCCGGGGTCGCAGCCGGCGGGGTCGGAACCGGCGATGGCAGAGCCACCGGGGGAGTCGACACCGCGACGGCCGGTGACGCGACGGCCGGCGGTGCCCCGGTGGGCGCTGGCCGCGACGGCAGGGCTGACCGTGCTCCTCGCCGGCTCGATCGTGCCGCTGCTGGTCGACGCGCGCTCCCACCCGAACCGGCAGGCCGAGCGACCCGTGGACACGTCGCTCCCGGCACCCGCCGCCGCTCCTCCGACCGACGGGGCCGACCCGCAGGAGGAACGCTGCCAGGTCGACGCGGTCAGCGCGGAAACCGTCCCGGTCCCGGACCCCGACCCGAAACAGCCGCCCTACGGGAGCCTGACGCTGCGCTACTCGCCGCGCTGCCGGGCCGCCTGGCCGCTGTTCGTCTCCACCGAGCGGGTCCCGACCGGGGCGACAGTCCGGCTGTCGGCCACCCGCCCGTCCGACGGGGCGGTCACCCGGTTCGACTACCCGTTCATGGTCAAGCGCCAGGTGTACAGCGTGTTCGGCAACGTCCTGCGGACCACCCCGGGGTGCGTGTCCGTCACCGTCGACATCACCGCGGCGGACAACCGCAGCGTGCTGGCGAGCGCGCGGACCCCCTGCGTACGACCCGACGCCCGGACATGACACCGCCCTCCGCGCCGGGCGCGGAGGGCGGTGCTGGCTCGTCGGTCAGACGTGCTGGGTCTCGGTCGTCGAGGGGTGCAGCTCAGCGGTGGTCTCCGTGACGAACCGCCCGGTGCTCGCGCTGCGGTGGACCTCCTGGTCCCCGCCGCCACCGACCTGCTCGGTGGTGGTGTGCCGGGGGTCCCGCTCGGTGGTGCTCTCCTTGACGAACCGGCCGCTGCGAGCGCTGCGGTCGACCTCGTTCTCGTTGCCTGCCATGGGGGTTACCTCCTCGGGCCACGTCACTGTGCCCCATAGACTGCCCAGCCCACAGCGCCCGAAACACCGACGGCGGGACACGGTCCACCGTGCCCCGCCGTCGGTACGCCGTTACTGGCCGGCCGGCTTCAGGCAGAGCACCCGGTCGACCCCGCCGCCCGGCAGCACCACGTGCGGCTGGGTCGGATCGGTGCACTTCTCCTTGGCGTCCACCTTGGACACCACCGTGAAGGCACCCGGTTCGTTGCAGCCCGCCGCACTCGCGTTCTCACCGGACTGCTTGACGCAGGAGCCGACGGCCGGGTTGAAGGGAGCCGGCCCGTCGTCCGAGCCGATCTTGCCGAGGAGCATCAGCAGGCCCAACGGGACGGCCAGGATCAGCACCGCCACGATCAGCACCAGGGCGAGCACCCGTCCGTTGCGTACCTTCGGGGCGGGCTGCTCGGCCTTCTGCTCCGGCTCCGGGTCCGGCTTGAACGCGTCGAAACGCCCCTGCTCCGATTCCGCCGGCCAACTGGCGGTGCCGGCCTGCTGACCAGCCGGTGCGGACTGCTGACCGGCGGCCGGGAACTGCTGACCGGCGGGCGGGAACGGGGAGGCGTACCCGCCGTGCGCGGGGTCGTGCGCCGGGTGGCCGTACCCCGGCACGGGTGCGGCACCGGCCGGTGCGCCGCTGGTCGGGCCGGCACCGTACGGCTCGGCCGGCCGGTCCGTCGGCCCGTGCGGGCGGGTGCCGTTCATCGGCCGGTTGCTGCCGGCCGGGTCGGCGAAGGCCGGGATGCCGCCACCGAACGCGGGCGGGGCGGCCGGCGGCGCGGACGAGGACGCATCGGCACCGAAACCGTGCGCCCGGTCCTGATCGTCGAACCGGGACCGCTCCGGACCGTCGAACCGGGTCCGGTCCTGGTCGTCGAAGCGGGGGCGGTCCGGCTCGTCGAACCGGGGCTGCTCGGCACCGTCGAACCGGCTGCGGTCCTGGTCGGCGAAGCGGGGGTCGTGCTCGGGCCGGTGGTCGTCGTGCTCCGGGGTCTCCTCCGCCGGCTCCGGGCGGGCCGGTCGCCCGTACACCCGGGGCTGCGGAACCGCCGGACCACCCGGACGGGCCCCCTGGTCGCTGGGGGGGACGACCCGGCTGGCCATGGGTACCGAGGCGCTGGCGGAGGCCCGGCCGACAGCACCGGCCTCCCCGGCGTCGGCGGCCGGCACCTGGGCGCGACCGGCACCGGCGTTCTCGGCCTCGGGGGCGAGTCGCTGGGCGGGCAGTGCCGGACCGGCCGACAACTGCGGCTGCTCCGGCGCACCCCAGGCCGCTGCCTCACGGCCGTGCGGCGACTGCTCGGCGGGCCCACCGAACGCGGCCGGCGGGACGTAGTCGGCGGGCGGCGCGGCGGCCAGGCTCGCCCCGGGGACGCGCTGCTCCTGCGGCGGGAGCGGCACCGCGTTGGCCGGTGAGATGCCGGGGGCCGGCCCTGGCTGGTAGATCGGCTGGTCCTCGTTGCGTCGGGGCTCCCACGCCCCCTCGGCGGGCTGGCCGGCGGGCTCGGGGTGGCCCCACGCCTGCCCGGGCGCCCACGGCTCGGCGTCCGGCACGACCGGGCGCTCGACACCCGTCCGCTGTGGCGGGTGGTGGTCACCGGCGGCACCGCCCCAGGCGGGGGGGCCGTCGGGTGCGGACACCGACGCGGACGCCCGCCCCGGCAACTCCGGGGGCGTCCAGGCCCCGGGCTCCGGGCGGTCCTCCCGGGAGGGTACGGCGGCGGCACCCCGGGAGCCGGCCTGTGGTGCCGGCCACTCCTGGCCCGGTGCCGGGTCGTCCTGTTCGGTGCGGGGCGGGGCCCCGGCGGGCCAGGCATCGGGGGCGGGCTGCTCGCGGCGGCCCTCCCAGCGGGCCGTGGCGGGCTCTTCCGGTGCCCCCCACGACGGCTGCCGGTCCTCCTGCGAGCCGTTCGACCAGTCACCGGGACGACCGGCGTCGTCCGGTCCGGACCGGTTGGCGGACCAGCCGCCGGAGCGGGCCGGATCGTCCTCGGTGGACCAGCCCTCGGCACCCGGTGCGGTGCCCGGCGACGCGTGGCCGCCCGGGTGTCCACCGGTCTCCGGCTGCGGCCACCCCGCCTGGTTCGTGGGCTCCGGCTGGGCCGGTACGGGCACCGAGGCGCGACCGGCGGAGCGGTGCGCCTCGTCGGGGTGCGCCGGAGCACTGGTCGCCCAGCCGCCGGAGTTGCCCGGCGCGTCCTGCGGGTCGGCCGGCCAGCCACCCCGCGCCGGATCGGCCCCGGCCCGGTCCTCGGCCGGCCAGCCGTTACCCCGGGCGGCGTCGCCCGGCCAGCCGTTGGTGCCCGCCGCCTCGTCCCGCTGTGGTGCGGGCGCGGTACCCCAGCCGTTGGTGCCGGGGGCTGCTTCCTGCTGCGCGGCTTCCTGGCCCGCCCAGCCGGCGGGCGAGGTCGGGGCCGGATCGGCCGGAGTGGACCAGCCACCGCCGGCCGGCTTGTCGGGCTGCGGCACCCGGGCGGCACCCCGGGCACCGGCGTCGGACTGCGCCCAGGCCGGGGCGGGCTGCTCGGACTGCGCCCACGCGGGCTGCGGAGTGGACTCGGCGTTTCCGGCGGCCGGTGCGGGCGCGGTGGCCCAGGCGGGCTGCTCTGGCTGCCCGGCCCAGGCGGGCTGCGACGGGCCGGCCGGCGGGGTCCACGCCTCGGTGGGCGGTGACTGCCGGGCCGGCGGGGCCCACGCCTCGGTGGGTTCGGACTGCTGCGGAGCCTGCGCGCCACCCCAGGCCGCCGGTGGGGCGGGGGGTGTCCAGGACGGACCGGTCGGGTTGGCCCGGCCGGTGGGGGGTGGTGGCGCCCAGCCGAGGTCGGGCGTGGCGGGGGTGCCGTACCCGGGGTCCTGCTGCGGCTGTCGGTCGCCGTACGGCACCGGTCCGCCGGAGCCCGGCGGCACCTCGTCCGGCTCCTGGCCGGGGCGGTGCTGGCCCTCGGACGTCATGGGTGCGCCTCCTCCATCACATGTCGGCCGCCGATGCCGTCCGTCCGGTCGGCCGTGTCGCCGGTGCCCGGCGGGTCGGCCGTGCGGGCTCCCCGCACGGTATCCGGTTCGCGCGCGTGGCACCCAGGGAGCACCGGCCGTCACTCCACGTCACCGGGCGGTGTCGATCGGCATCCATCGGGCGCGATCGGTGCCCAGGTCGGCGGTTGGCGACCGGAACCACCGTACCGGGCGTCATGGCGAGGGGGAATCCCGGTCTCGGGGGGTGCGGAACGCCGACGACCCGCCCGGGGCCCGGGCGGGTCGTCGATCTGGAGGAGGGGGAGAAAAGTCGGTGTGGCGTCAGCTCAGGTGACGCTGGGCGATCGCGAGGATCTCCTCGCGGACCGCGGGCGAGTTGGCGGAGCGCAGCGCGTGCTCGATGGCACGGGCCCGACGGGTGGCGTCACGACGGGTGCGGATTCGCTCGATCATGCTCATGGTGTCTTTCCTTCGGCTATTCGGTTGTCGGCCCCTTGGTGACTCCATTGAACACCCGCTGGCCGCCGATTGCCATCGATTATTAGGTGAGCTGCAACACGGGCCTAAGGATCGTAGGTCAGGGGGCGATCTGGGCCACTGTTTCTTCCCCCAACGGCAACGGCCGGTGTGCCGGGTGTTCACCCTGGGCACACCGGCCGTGGCCGGAACGTCACCGGTCTCAGGTCCAGGCGAGCAACGCCGCCTCCGGGTCGGCGAGGAAGTCCCCGATGTCGCGCAGGAACTTCGAACCCAACTCGCCGTCGATGATCCGATGGTCGAAGGAGAGCCCCAGGGTGGTCACCTGGCGTGGCTTGACCTTGCCCTTGTGCACCCACGGCAGCTCGCGGACCGCACCGAAGGCCAGGATCGCCGACTCACCCGGAGGCAGGATCGGGGTGCCGGTGTCCACCCCGAACACCCCCACGTTGGTGATCGTCAGGGTGCCGCCGGACATGTCCGCCGGAGAGGTCCTCCCCGCCTTGGCCGTCTGCACCAGACCCGTCATCGCATCCGCCAGCTCACGCAGCGTGAGTCGACCGGCGTCCTTGATGTTCGGCACGATCAGGCCACGTTCGGTGGCCGCCGCGATACCGAGGTTGACGTACTCCTTGACGACGATCTCGTCACCGGCCCAGGTCGAATTGACCATCGGGTGCCGCCGGACCGCCAGCAACACCGCCTTGGCGACCAGCAGCAACGGCGAGACCCGGACGTCCCGCCACTCCCGCCGCCCGCGCAGCCGGTCCAGCGCCTTCATCGCCCGGGTCACGTCCACGGTCAGGAACTCCGTGACGTGCGGTGCGGTGAACGCCGAGCGGGACATGTTCTCGGCGGTGAGCCGACGTACCCCCTTGACCGGGATGCGCTGCTCGCGGTCCGCGCCGAAGCTCGCGGCCGAGGTGGCCGACGACGTCGCGGCCAGCGGCTCGGCCACCGCCGTGCTCCCGTCCACCGCCGTGCTCCCGTCCACCGCCCGCTGTACGTCCGCACGGGTGATCGACCCGAGCGGACCCGACCCGGTCACCGTGGCCAGATCGACCCCGAGGTCCTTGGCGAACTTGCGCACCGGCGGCTTCGCCAGCACCGGGCCGGCGACCCGGCCGTTGCCGTTCACCGTCGGCGCGACCGGAGCCGCAGCCACCGGCGCGGCCGGAGCCGGCGTCGTGACCTGGGCCGGCCCGGTCGGCCGGGGGCTGGTGTCAGGTTGCCGGGGCGGGCCGTCCCTGCGCTGCCGACGCTTGGCCGGCGCGTTGCGCGGGCCGTAACCGACCAGCACGGCGGTACGCCCACCCGGGGCGACCCCACCGATCAGACCCGGCTCGACCATGCCCTCGGCGGGCGCGACCTGCACCGCCGCCAGCGAAGCGGCCGACGGGGTGGGCAGGTCCGCCGACGCGGCGGCGGTCGTCGACTCCGGCACCGGCCCGGCACCCGGGTCGGTGTCGATCGCGATGATCGGGGTGCCGACCTCGACCGTGCTCCCCTCCGGGTGGAAGATCGACCGCACCTCACCGGCCCACTTCGCCGGGATCTCCACGGCCGCCTTGGCCGTCTCCACCTCGACGATCGGCTGGTTCAGCTCGATGACGTCGCCCACCTTGACCAGCCAGGCGAGGATCTCCCCCTCGGTCAGACCCTCACCCAGGTCGGGCAGGTTGAACTCCTTGATCCGGGACATCGCGCTCACCAGCCGAAGGTGCGGTCGACGGCGTCGAGCACCCGGTCGAGGTCGGGCAGGTACTCCTCCTCCACCCGGCTCGCCGGGTAGGGGGTGTCGAAACCGGTGACCCGCAGCACCGGCGACTCCAGGGAGTAGAAACACTCCTCGGTGACCCGGGCCGCGATCTCCGAGCCCAGCCCCAGGTTGCCCGGGGCCTCGTGGACGACCACGCACCGGCCGGTGCGCCGCACCGACTCGTAGACGGCGGTCAGGTCCAGCGGCGAGAGCGTACGCAGGTCGACGACCTCCAGCTCCCGGCCGTCCTCGGCGGCGGCGGTCGCCGCGTCCAGCGCGGTACGCACCATCGGCCCGTACGCCAACACGGTCGCGTCGGTGCCCGGCCGCACCACCCGGGCGGAGTGCAGCGGGTACGCCCCGGACAACGGGGCGTCCAGGTCGACCGGACCCTTCTCCCAGTAGCGCCGCTTCGGCTCCAGGAAGACGATCGGGTCGTCCGAGGCGATCGCCTGCTGGATCATCACGTACGCGTCCTGCGGATTGGCGCAGGTCACCACCTTCAACCCGGCGGTGTGCGCGAAGTACGCCTCCGGCGACTCGGAGTGGTGCTCCACCGCGCCGATGCCCCCGCCGTAGGGGATCCGGATCACCATCGGGATGGTGACCTTGCCCTGCGAGCGGTAGTGCATCTTGGCCACCTGCGACACGATCTGGTCGTACGCCGGGTAGACGAAGCCGTCGAACTGGATCTCGCAGATCGGCCGGAAACCCCTGATGGCCAGGCCGACGGCGGTGCCGATGATGCCGGACTCGGCCAGCGGGGTGTCGATCACCCGCTGGTCGCCGAAGTCCTTCTGCAACCCGTCGGTGATCCGGAAGACGCCGCCGAGCTTGCCGACGTCCTCGCCCATGATGACGACCTTCGGGTCGTTCTCCAGGGCGCGACGCAGACCGGTGTTGAGGGCCTTGCCGAGGGTGAGCGTCTCCGTGGCCATCAGTGCGCGCTCCCCTCGAACGACTCCAGGTAGGTGCTGAACCGGGCCCGCTGGGCGTCCAACTCGGGCGAGCCGTGCGGGTAGACGTGGTCGAACATCGACACCGGGGCCGGGTCGGGCAGTTCGAGCACCCGTTCGCGCAGGTGCACCGCCTCGGCACGGGCCTGCTCGTCGACCTCGGCGAAGAACGCGTCGTCGGCGATCTGCTGCTTGTCGAGGAACGCCTTCATCCGGGCGATCGGGTCCTTGGCCTGCCAGGCCTCGACCTCACTGGCGATCCGGTAACGGGTCGGGTCGTCCGAGGTGGTGTGCGCGCCCATCCGGTAGGTGTACGCCTCGATCAGGCTGGGGCCCTGGCCGAGCCGGGCATTGTCCAGCGCATGCCGGGTCACCGCGTACGACGCGAGCACGTCGTTGCCGTCGACCCGGACACCGGGGAAGCCGAAACCGCCGGCCCGCCGGTAGAGCGGCACCCGGGTCTGGCGTTCCAGCGGCTCGGAGATGGCGTACTGGTTGTTCTGGCAGAAGAAGACCAGCGGGGCGTTGAAGACGCTGGCCCAGACGAACGCCTCGTTGACGTCGCCCTGACTGGTGGCGCCGTCGCCGAAGTAGGCGATCACCGCCTCGCCGTCCTCGGTGCCGGTCTTGCCGTCCATGTGGACGCCCATCGCGTACCCGGTCGCGTGCAGGGTCTGCGCCCCGATGACGATCGTGTACATGTTGAACTTGAACTCGTTCGGGTCCCAGCCGCCCTGGTCGACGCCACGGAACAGGCCGAGCGGCATGATCGGGTCGATGCCCCGGCAGTAGAGGACGCCGTGCTCCCGGTAGGTCGGGAAGGCCATGTCCTGGCTGCGCAGAGCCCGTCCGGAGCCGACCTGAGCCGCCTCCTGACCGAGCAGCGAGGCCCACAGGCCCAGCTCGCCCTGCCGCTGCAACGCGGTCGCCTCGGCGTCGAGCTTGCGGACCAGCACGAGGTCGCGGTAGAGGCCGCGGTACTCCTCGTCGGTGAAGTCGACGCGGTACTCGGTGCCGTCCGGGCCGGTCGCGCTCTCGATCCGCTCCCCGGTGGGGGTGAGCAGCTGTACGAGTTCCGGCTCAGCGGTCGCGGCGGCTCGCCGGGACCGGGGTGCGGCTCGCCGGCCGCGGCTGGAGACCGCAGGGTCGCCCTTTGCCATCCGTCTCTCCCTGTCGTGTCTGTGCCCGAGCCGGGGGGTCACCCGTCCGCGCACAACGTGCGCCGGCCCGGCTGTTGCCGGACTGGTTCCTGGCGGCCGTGCCTAGCCCCGGTGGGGGTTGCCGCACGACCTGAGCCGGATCCATGGGTCGAACCCGGTTCGGGAGCGTCGGCGAGCAGCCATGCCTGCCACGGGGTACGCGGAGGTGCGGCTGCGTTGCCGTCGTGCCTGAATGATTGCAGAGGAGGTGAGCGGCCCCACAGTATGGCCCTCCCGCCGGTGGCGACATGTCCGCTTGGTGACCCGTGGACTTTTTTGTCGCCGCGCCGGCCGCGCTGCGCCTGCGCCGGCCGCGCCGCGCCGTGCCGGCCGCGCCGCGCCGTGCCGGCCGCGCTGCCGTCGGGCGATCGTCGCCGGACCGGCCGGGTGACGGACTTTTTGTGTGTCGACACGCTGTGGTGCCTGGTGAACTGGGCGTCACTGGGTCAAGCTGACCGGTATTGGTGGGCGTTTAGCGCATAATGTCCGTTCTGATCCGTGCTGCCCACCGGCGAACACGTCCAGGTCGACGAGGGAGTGTGCGGTGTCCGAGCCAGGTGACGGTCCTCCGGTCCCCCTCCTCGGCCGACACCGGGCCGGCGGCGGCAGCTACCGGCGGATGATCGGCGTCCACCGGGCACCCGGCGTCGGTGCGCCGCACCGGGGCTACCTGTTCACCGTCGCCCTGCTCGCCGGGGCCGCCTCGATGCCGGTGCTCGCCGCGATCAGCGCCGGCTCGGCCACCGTGGGCAGCACCGCGTTGCCGGACGACGGCACCCCGTTCCTGCCCACCCCGTCGGTCGGGCCGGTCGTCGTCCCGGTGCCCGCCACCGGTCAACCGGCCCTCCCACCGGCCACCGCACCGGCACCGCCCGCCACCGCCCCGGCTCCCGCCACCACCGGCCCCGTCCACCGTCGGGCTGTGCCCGCCGCCACGCCCCGGCCGATCCGCCGGACGTCGGCACCCAACGCACCGTCCCACCCCATCCCCACCCCCCACCCGACCCCCACCGCCACACCCCACCCCACGCCGAGCCCGAGTCCGGACCCGGACCCGGACGTCGAGCCGACCGCCACCCTCTCCGAGCCACCGCCGGACCCGTCGCCGACCTCGGCACCCTCCGACACCGCCACGCCCACCTCCGCACCCCCGCCCACCCCCACGTCGCCCCCGGAGCCCACCCCGACGCCCGGGTCCACGTCGCCCCCCGCGCCCACCCCGACGCCAGGCCAGACCGCCTCCCCCGAGCCCCGACCCACCGTCACGGTCACGCTGGTCCCCACCGCGCGGCCCCGACCCACCGCGACGGCGATCCCGGCCGGCACGACCCACCCCACGCGTCCACGGTCGCAGACCCGGCCCGTACCGCGCGTCGGACCAACCGCCGGTCGCCCGGCGATCCCGGTCGCCCGCCCGTCGGCGACCCCGGTCCCCGCACCGCAGGCACCCGCCGTACCCGTGTCGCAGACCTCCGCCGGGTCCGCGTCGACCCTCCACGACACCACCGACCCGGACGGTACGGTGACGAACGAAGCCGCAGGCTGAGCCGCAGCGGCCCGGATGCCGTCGGTCGACCCGTCGACCACTGCGGCGTGCCGGATCGGGCACCACGGATGCGGGGGCGGAACGCTGAGTACGCGCGACGAGGGCGGCGACCGGGCCGCCCCCGACCTGGCCGACCCTGCTCCGTTCGGAGGGTCACCTGCCGCTGCCGAGCCGGTCGGGTCGGGGGCGGTGGCGACCCGGGTGGCCCGGCTGGTGACCGAGGTGACCGCGCCGGCCGTGCTGGTCACCGCGCTGACCGTGGCGATCGGCTGGCACGGTGCGGGTGGGGCGCGCGGACTGGCCTGGGGGCTGCTCGCCACGGTCTTCGCCGCCGGTATCCCGTTCGCGTACATCCTGGGTGGGGTGCGGCGGGGTCGACTCACCGATCATCACATCGGTCGCCGTGAGCAGCGTCGGGTGCCGTTGCTGCTCGGGCTCGCCTCGGCGGCCACCGGGCTGGCCCTGCTCGCGGCGCTCGGTGCACCGCGCCCGGTGCTGGCCCTGGTCGCGGCCGGGGTGGTCGGCCTGGTGGTCGCGGTGGCGGTCAGTCACTGGTGGAAGATGTCCATCCACTCGGCGGTGGCCGCCGGCACGCTGGTGGTGCTGGTGCTCACCTTCGGCCCCCGGCTGCTGCCGGCCGTGCCGCTGCTCGCCCTGGTCGGCTGGTCCCGGGTGCGGCTGCGCGACCACACGGTCGCGCAGGTCGTGGTGGGCGCGCTGGTCGGCGGCCTGGTGGCCGGGCTGGTCTACGCGCCGCTCTCCTGAGCCCCCGTGCCGCCGGGCAGACCTGGCGCAGCGCCCCAGACCGGTCGCAGCGCCCGGCGACCGGTGCCGGTGGGACGGGTGCCGGTGGGATCGGTGCCGGGTGGTCGGTCCGGGCGGTGACGAGGTCGGGGGCGGTGATCCGGTCCGGGCAGTGCCCCGGTCCGGGCAGTGACGAGGTCCGGGCGTCGGGCCCGGCGGGCGGTTCAGGGTTCGGGGCGGAGCATGGGCGGGTGGAGCCGGGTGGCCGGGCCCCGGCGGAACAGTTGGGCAGGTCGCCCCCGGTCGCCCTCGGTGGCCCGGCCGGCGGGGCTGACGAAGCCGGGGGTGCCGGTGACCTTGCGGTGGAAGTTGCGCGGGTCCAGCCGGGTGCCCCAGACCGTCTCGTAGACGGCCCGCAGTTGGGCCACGGTGAACTCGGGCGGGCAGAAGGCGCTGGCCAGCGGCGTGTACTCCAGCTTCGCGCGGGCCCGTTCCAGGCCGTCGGCGACGATCCGGTCGTGGTCGAAGGCGAGCTGGCCGGGGGTGAGCCGGTCGACCGGCACCCACTCCGCCGAGGCGGCGTCCGAGCCGGCCACCGGGGTGGGCAGGTCGGGCAGCAGGGCCAGCCAGGCGACGGTGACCACCCGTCCGCGCGGGTCGCGGTCCGGCCGGCCGTACGTGCCGAGCTGCTCCAGGTGGCCCGCCGGCTCGGGGAGCCCGGTCTCCTCGGTCAGCTCCCGGACGGCGGCGTCGGGCAGATCCTCGTCGATGCCGACGAAGCCGCCGGGCAGCGCCCACCGGCCCTCGTCCGGTGGGATGCCCCGGCGGACCAGCAGCAGGTGCAGCGCGTCGGCGCGCACGGTGAGGACCACCAGGTCCACCGTCACGGCGAAGGGCGGGTAGTCGGTCATCTCTTTATCACCACCTTGACGATAACCTATCAGAGTGGTTATCGTCGGGTGGACGAAAAAGAGGAAGGTGTGAGACATGGCCGACGTGACGAGGCGACTCTTCCTGCGCCACCTGCGCGGGACACCGACCAACTGGGTGCGGCTGCACGTCGACGGGCGGGTCCGGCGGGAAGGGACCGGCCAGTCGTTCTGGTACCGACCGCTGACCGCCGTGCTGAGCGAGGTGCCGGTCGACGACCGGGAGCTGCCGCTGCTCTTCCACGCGCGTACCGGCGACTTCGCCGACATCACCGTCCAGGCCACCGTGACCTACCGGGTGGCCGACCCGACGCTGGCCGCCGCCCGGCTCGACTTCTCGATCGACCCGCGCACCGGTAAGGCCCGGTCCCGACCGCTCGACCAGGTGGCCACCCTGCTGGCCGAGCTGGCCCAGCAGCCCGCCCTGGACCTGCTCGCCCGGGTCCCGCTGGCCGAGGCGCTGACCACGATCGCGCCCATCCGGGAGGCGGTCTCCGCAGCGCTCGACACCGAGCCCCGGCTCGCCGACATCGGGGTGGCCGTGGTCAGCGCCCGGGTGGTCGCCGTCCGGCCCGAACCCGAGCTGGAACGCGCCCTGCAGACCCCCACCCGGGAGGCCGTGCAGGTGCAGGCCGACCGGGCCACCTACGCCCGCCGGGCCCAGGCCGTCGAGCAGGAACGCGGCATCGCCGAGAACGAACTCCAGAACAAGATCGAGCTGGCCCGCCGGGAACAGCAGCTCGTCGAGCAGCACGGCGCGAACACCCGCCGCCGGGTCGAACTCGACGCCGCCGCCGAGCTGGCCACCGCCCAGGGCAAGGCGGAGCGGGAACAGGTCGCCAACGCCGCCGCCGCCGAACGGGCCCGGGTGTCCGCCACCGCCGAGGCGGACAAGGAACGGCTGCTCGCCGCCGGTGCCGCCGACAGGGAACGGGTGCTCGCCGTGGCCAAAGCCGAGACGGTACGCGCCGTCGGCGCCGCCGAGGCCGAGGCGGAGGCGGCGAAGCTGGCCACGTACGCCACCCTGCCGCCCGGGGTGCTGCAAGCCCTCACCGTCCGGGAACTCGCCGGCCAGCTCCCGCCGATCGGCCAGCTCACCGTCACCCCGGACCTGCTGGCCGACCTGCTCGGCCGGCTCACCGGCCCGACCGGAACGGTGGACCGGTGAGCGGCACACTGACCCCCCGGGTGGTGGTGGTCCGCCGCCGCAGCGAGCTGGAGGAGTTGCTCGCCCGGCACGGCACCCGGGCGGCGGCCCAGTGGTACCTGCGCGCCCGGGGCCGGGACCTGGCCGAGGTGGTGGACCGGCACGAGGCCCTCCAGACGGCGCTGACCGCCGTCGGGGCCGCCGTACCGGCCGACTGGCGGCGTGGCACGGTCGACCGGGACGACCTGCCCCGGTTCCTGTTCGGCCCGGAGGACGTGATCGTCGCCGTCGGCCCGGACGGCCTCGTCGCCAACGTGGCGAAGTACCTCACCGGGCAACCCGTCGTCGGCGTCGACCCGGAACCGGGCCGCAACGCCGGGGTGCTGGTCCGCTGCACCGGCGACCAGGTGGCCGCCCTGCTGCCGGCGGTGGCCGCCGGGACCGCGCCGCTGCGCCACCGGGCCATGGTCCGGGCCACCCTCGACGACGGACAGGAACTGGTCGGCCTCAACGAGGTGTACGTCGGGCACTCCTCCCACCAGTCGGCCCGCTACCTGCTCGACGTCGGCGGGGACGGCCGGCCCCGGCAGGAACGGCAGTCGTCCTCCGGGGTGGTCGTCGGCACCGGCACCGGGGCCACCGGCTGGTGCGCCTCGATCGCCCGGGACCGGTCGGCAGCCGTCCCGCCGCCCGCCCCGCAGGAGCCGGCCCTGTGCTGGTACGTGCGGGAGGCGTGGCCCTCACCGGTCACCGGGGTCGAGCTGGTCGCCGGCCGGCTCGACGGCACCGACGCGCTGGAACTGACCGCCGAGTCCGACGGTCTGGTGGCGTTCGCCGACGGGCTGGAGGCCGACCGGCTGACCCTGCGGTGGGGCCAGCGGGTACGCCTCGACGTCGCCCCCGGCCGGCTGGCCCTGGTCGAGCCGTAGACCGGCCGGGGACGTCACGGGGCCACCCCGGTGCGTCGCCGGCCACCGCGTCGCCAGGCCCGCAGCGCGTCGCCGGACGGTCAGGGGGTGTCGTCCCCCAGCCGTTGCCGGTTGGCCTCGATCCAGGCGTCCAGGGCGACCGGGTCGTCGGGGTCGATGCCGTCGGCCATCAGCTGGGCCACCGCCGCCGTCGCCGGGCTGCGCCGCTCGCCTGTCGAATAGAGCCGGGCGAACTCCGGCACCAACTCCTCGATCGCCTCGTCGGTCTGGGTGCCGGCCCGCTCGGGCAGCCCCCGCCGCCGGGCCGCGAACGCCGCCCAGGCCCGCAGCACCCGGGGCAGCAACGCCGCGTCGTCCATGTCCAGCACGGCCCGCCGGTGCACCCAGTCGAGCAGGAACAACCCGGCCACCGCCGGGCTCCAGCGCAACGGGTCGGCGTCCGGGAAGCTCGCCGAGTGGTCGAAGAGCAGCCCCAGGCAGAAGTGCAGCGAGGCCAGCTCGGCGTCGCTGTCGAGGGTGTTCAGCCCGTGGCGGGCCGCCTCGGGAGAGGACAGGAAAGCCCGGACCAGCGTGGTGCGCTCGTCGGCGCTGAGCGGCTGCGCGTCCCAGCCGGTGGTGCCGGCGCTCGGCTCGGGCAGCACCGCCAGCCGTGCCCCGACCAACGCCCGGTCGGTGGCGAGCGAACCCTCGGCGGGCAGGTCACCCAGGTCGTCGGTGATCGTCAGGTGACGACCCACCTCGCCGTGCATCCGGGCCGGGTCCTCCTCCCGGAACCACGTCAGGTCGTCGTCGGCGCACATCTGCCGGACCTGCTCCAGGATCCGTTCGGCCGGCCCGCCGACGAAGACGTCCTTGGTGATGCCGATGTTGTGGTCGACCAGTGCCACCAGGGCGTGCTCCGGCCCGCCCGACTCGTCGTCGTAGGCGAAGGTGGCCAGGTAGGAGGTCTGGTCGCCGTACACGTCGCCGTACGACCAGGTGCCGGTGAGGTGGACCCGGCCGAGCTGACCGGCCCAGGCCGGAGCCTGCGCGCCGGGGCGGACCTTCGCCGCGCCCTCGGCATCGGGCACCAGCGCGGCGAAGACCTGACGGATGGTGGTGGCGGCGGCCGTCCGGCGGCGGGAGGTGGCGGCGAGGAAACCGGAGACGAATTCCCGGACCGCCGTTTCCCGGTCGGTCTCGGCGATCGCGTAGACGCTGCCCAGCAGCGCCGTGCCGAGCATCTCGGCGTCGAGCGCGCAGTCCAGCCTGGTCACGTCGCGGGCCGCGGAGAGCACCGCGTCGTAGGGGGTCTTTGGCGTGGCCATGGCACGACCCTACGCCGCCGCGCAGCCCCGGACACCTGTGCCGGCGGCGGCGTTCACCGGGTGGCGTCCTGCCAGGCGCAGCGGGCGAGGGCGTACCGGTCGAGGAGGGCCCGGACGGGGATGAGGACGTACTCCGCGCCGACCCGGGAGACCGCCTCGGTGAGCCGCTGCTCGGCCCGCTGTCGGGCCCGTCGGGCCGCCCAGCGGATCACCGGCCGGGTCACCGCGGCCACCAGCAGACCGGCGAGCAGCCCGCCGAGCAGGAGCACGGTCGGCAACGGTGCCTCCCCCACCCGGGGGTAGTCCAGCGCCGGCAGACCCAGGGCCCGCAGCGCGTAGCCGAGCACCAGCCAGCCGAGCCCGGCCACGGCGGCGAGGGTGACCAGCCACTGGAGGGCGCCGACCAGCCGCCACCAGAACGGCCGGCGGTCCATGCCCAGGTCGGTGCCGGCGACCGCGCCGTCCAGCGCGTCCGGCAGGTCGGCCAGCCGGGACCGGGCGGCGGCGGTCACCGCGGCCGGCCAGGGTGCCGGGAGTTTCTCGCCGGACCGGTCGCCGACGGCGCGGATGGCCAGCCCGAGGGCGGACTGCTGGGCGGCTGTCGGGTCGGGCACGGAGGTGGCCGCGAGCACGGGCTCCGCCGGGCGCTGCGGATCGGTGGTCGGGCCGGGCAGGTGCAGCCGGTGCAGCGGGTCGGGGCGCAGTTTGCGCCAGCCGCGTACCAACGGCCAGCCGGTGGCCCCGCCGGCCCGGTGCCGGTACGCCCCCTCGACCGCGGCGGCCACCGCCGGCACCCCGGCCGACTCGGCCAACGCCCGGTCCAGGGCGCGGACCGTCGCGGCGTCCGGGACGTGCCCCGGGGCTTCGACGGCGACCAGTTCGCCCAGGGCCGCCGCCACCGTGTCGGCGTCGCCGGAGAGCCGGCGCAGCGCGGCCTGCCGGTCCGAAACCGCCCGTTCCAGCGCCTCCCGTAGCCCGGTCATCCCGTCCGGCTCGACCGCCGTGGTGGCCAGCAGCGGCACCCCGTCGAGCCCGTCGACGTCGAGCAGCCGGCGCAGGTCGGCCAGCACCCGGGGCAGCTCGGCCGGGGGCAGCCGGTCGGCCTGGTTGAGCACCACCACCGTCACCTCCCGGTGCCGGTGGAACTCGCGCAGGTAGCTGTTGTGGATCACCCGGTCGGCGTACTTCTGCGGGTCGACCACCCAGACCACCAGGTCGACCAGGCCGAGCAGCCGGTCCACCTCCAGCCGGTGGGACCGCTGCACCGAGTCGAAGTCGGGCAGGTCGAGCAGGATCAGACCGTGCAGGGCGGACTCGTCGTCGCCGTCGAGCGCGCTCTCCCGGACGAACCGGTGCCGGGGCAGCACCCCGACCCAGTCGAGCAGCCGGTTGCCGCCGTCCAGCGGCCCCCAGACGCAGGCGTGCGCGACACCGGTGGTGGGCCGGCGCACCCCGACCGGGGAGAGTTCCATCCCGGCCAGGGAGTTGAACAGGCTGGACTTGCCGCTGCCGGTGGCGCCGGCCAACGCCACGACGGTGTGGTCCCGGGACAGCGACAACCGGGTGCCGGCCCGCTCGACCAGGGTGTGCGCGCCGACCAGCCGGGTGTCGGGCACCTCGCCGTCGACCGCGTCGAGGAACCGGCGGATCGCGTCGAGGCGGGCCACCAGCGCGTCGGCGTCGACCCGCTGGTCACCCCGGAGCGCCTCGCGCATCCGACCGACGATGTTGGTCACCGGGTGCCGTCCTCGGAGGTCGGGGTCGGGATCGGTAGGGCCTGGCCGGTCTGGCCGGCGAGGCCGCTGTGGTGCCGGGCCAGCTCGACCCGGCCGCCGGCCCGGCGCAGCGCCGCGCCGACCTCCGCACCGGGTCGGGCCCCGTCGGTGCGGGCCAGGTAGCGGGCCGCCTCCTCGTCCAGCAGCGCGCGGACCCGTTCCAGCAGGTCACCCCGGGCCTTCGCGGCGAGGGTACGCACCGCCTGGTCGCCGAAGATCGCCTGGAGTACGGCCTGCGCGGCGACGGTGGTGCCGGCCCCGGTGGCCACCTCCAGCCCGGTCGGGATGAACGCGGTGGAGGCGAAGACGGCGATCATCACGGCCAGCCCGGTGGCGTTGACCGCGTACGCGGCCGTCCGGGCCACGAACCGCCGGTCGCCGCCCTCCTCCCGGACCAGCTCCAGCACCCCGCGCTGCCAGTCCCGGACCAGCCGCTCGGCCCGCTCGGGCAGGTCGGCCGACGGGTGCGCCAGCGGCGGGTCGAGCAGCGCGGCCCCGGCCGGGTTCGCCTTCCAGGCGGTGTACGCGTTCTCCGCCGCCTCGGAGGCGACCCCGCGCAGCAGGGTGACCAACTGTGACTCGATGGCGTTGCGCAGGTCGGTGGCGGGGGTGGCGGGCCGGCCGGTGACCGCGGCGACGACCCGGTCGCGCAGCCGGCCGATCCGGGCCTCCAGTGTCCGGAAGAACTCGCCGGTGCCGACGAACTCCTGCCAGCGGGCGAGGACCTCGCCGCGGAGCAGCCGGCCGTCCTTCAGCCCTTCGGTGACGGTCCGGTGCGCGCCCTGGTAGGCGGCCCGGACCCGGTCGTCGAGGGCGTCGGCGGCGACCATCTGCTCGTCGGCCGCGTCGGCGAGCATCTCCACCGTCGGGTGCAGTGAGGCGAGTGCGCCGTCGAGGGTCTGCCGGACCACGGCGGCCCGGGCCTCGGCGTCGGCGGCGAGCCGGGCGAACCAGGTGCCCAGCGGTGCGGTGACCCGGTCGGGCAGCAGGCCCTGGCCGTCGACCCAGGTCTCCGGCAGGACGAACAGCGGTGCCGCGCCCAACTCCTGGGCGGCGAGCATCTCGGACAGGTGGGCGGCGATCTCGTCGGCGGCCTCGGGGGGCACCCGGTCCAGCACCATGGCGATCGCGGCACCCCGGGAGCGGGCGGTACGCAGCAGCTCCCACGGGACGGCGTCGGCGTACCGGGCGGCGGTGGTGACGAAGAGCCAGAGATCGGCGGCGGCGGGCAGTTGGCCGGCGAGGGCCCGGTTGGCGTCGACCACCGAGTCGATGTCGGGGGCGTCGAGGAAGGCCAGCCCCGGGGGGAGCGCGGGGGCGGTGACCAGGTGCAGGGTGCCCGGGTCCTCGCTGGGTTCGTTGGTGCGGGTCAGGCCGGGCAGCAGCTCACCCTGGCGGAACCAGGCGGCGTCGGCGGGGTTGCAGACCAGCACCGGGGAACGGGTGGTGGGGCGGAGCACGCCGGCGGCGCTCACCCGGGCCTGGACCAGACTGTTGACCAGGGTCGACTTGCCCGCGCCGGTGGAGCCGCCGACGACCACGAGCAGCGGGGCGTCGAGTCGGGCCAGCCGGGGCAGCAGGTAGTCGTCGAGCTGGTCGGTCAGCGCCCGGCCGGTGTGCCGGGCCGGCTCGGCCGAGGGCAGCGCGAGCGGAAACCGGGCCGCGCCGATCGCGGCCCGCAGGCCGGTGAGGGCGGCGGGTAGGCCGTCTCCGGTGGGGCCGGGCGGCGTCTCGTCGGTCTCCGACGGCCCGGTGCGGGCGGCGACGGTGGGCGCGCCGGACCGGGTGGCGGGATCGCCGTGCGTCGTCACCGCTAAAGCGTGCCCGACCGATGCAACAGAGACAACCGGAGGGTAGTAACGGTCGGGTTGCGTCGGGTCGACTCAAGTCGACTTGCGCTTTGGCGATCGCGTGGCACTATTGAGTCAAGTTCACTCAAGTGTGGTGTGGTCGCTGCGGGCGGCCCTCCCGGGCAGGCCCTCCGACCTGCCCACCCGTAACGAAGCGAGGAAGCGAAGATGGCACGTGCGGTCGGTATCGACCTCGGCACGACGAACTCCTGCGTCAGCGTTCTCGAGGGCGGTGAGCCCACCGTCATCGCCAACGCTGAAGGCTCGCGGACGACCCCGTCGATCGTCGCGTTCGCCCGTAACGGCGAGGTGCTCGTCGGTGAGGTCGCCAAGCGCCAGGCGGTGACCAACCCGGACCGGACCATCCGCTCGGTCAAGCGGGAGATCGGCACCAACTGGACCGTCGACATCGACGGCAAGAAGTACACCCCGCAGGAGATCTCGGCGCGCACGCTGATGAAGCTCAAGCGGGACGCCGAGGCGTACCTGGGTGAGCAGATCACCGACGCGGTGATCACCGTTCCCGCCTACTTCAACGACGGGCAGCGGCAGTCCACCAAGGAGGCCGGTGAGATCGCCGGGTTCAACGTGCTGCGGATCGTCAACGAGCCGACCGCGGCGGCCCTGGCGTACGGGCTGGACAAGGGCTCCAAGGAGCAGACCGTCCTCGTCTTCGACCTGGGCGGCGGCACCTTCGACGTGTCCCTGCTGGAGCTGGCCGAGGGCGTCGTCGAGGTCAAGTCGACCAGCGGTGACAACCAGCTCGGCGGTGACGACTGGGACCAGCGGATCATCGACCACCTGGTGAAGACGTTCCGTGGTGAGCACGGCATCGACCTGGGCCAGGACAAGATGGCCCTCCAGCGGCTCCGCGAGGCGGCCGAGAAGGCCAAGATCGAGCTGTCGGCGGCCACCACCACCAACATCAACCTGCCGTACATCACCGCCGGCTCGGCCGGCCCGCTGCACCTGGACGTGACGCTCAGCCGCGCCGAGTTCCAGCGGATGACGCAGGACCTGCTGGACCGCTGCAAGGGCCCGTTCGAGCAGGCCGTGAAGGACGCCGGCATCAAGATCGCCGACGTCGAGCACGTGATCCTGGTCGGCGGCTCCACCCGGATGCCGGCCGTCACCGACCTGGTCAAGCAGCTCACCGGTCGCGACCCCAACAAGGGCGTCAACCCGGACGAGGTCGTCGCCGTCGGCGCCGCCCTCCAGGCTGGCGTGCTCAAGGGTGAGGTCAAGGACGTCCTGCTGCTCGACGTGACCCCGCTGAGCCTGGGCATCGAGACCAAGGGCGGCATCTTCACCAAGCTCATCGAGCGCAACACCACCATTCCGACCAGGCGCTCCGAGGTCTTCACCACGGCCGACGACAACCAGCCGTCGGTGCTGATCCAGGTGTTCCAGGGCGAGCGCGAGATCGCGGCGTACAACAAGAAGCTCGGCACCTTCGAGCTGACCGGCCTCCCGCCGGCGCCGCGCGGCGTGCCGCAGGTCGAGGTCGCCTTCGACATCGACGCCAACGGCATCGTCAACGTGCACGCCAAGGACCTGGGCACCGGCAAGGAACAGAAGATGACGATCACCGGCGGCTCCTCGCTGCCGAAGGACGACATCGAGCGGATGCGCCGCGACGCCGAGGAGCACGCCGACGACGACAAGCGTCGCCGTGAGGAGGCGGAGGCCCGCAACGTGGCCGAGGCGCTCCAGTGGCAGACCGAGAAGTTCCTCGCCGAGAGCGGCGACAAGCTGCCGACGGAGAACCGGGAGCAGCTCAACGAGGCCCTTGGCGAGCTGCGCGGCGCGCTCGGCGGTCAGGACATCGAGAAGATCAAGGCGGCCCACGAGCGGCTCGCCCAGGTCTCCCAGCAGGCCGGTTCGCTGCTCTACGCGCAGCAGGCCGAGCAGGGGGAGCAGCCGGGCGCGGCTGGTCCGGGTGCCGGTGCGGGCGCGGGTGCCGGTGCGGCCGGAGCCCCGAAGGCGGGCGGCCCGGACGACGTGGTCGACGCGGAGATCGTGGACGAGGACAAGAAGTGACGGTCCGCGCCGGACACGAACTCACCGCACAGGGATCGAGGTAGTCGTATGACGGAGAAGCCACGAGCCGCCGACCCGGGCGCCTCCGGGTCGACGCCGGGTGGCTCCGAGCCCGCCGACGACGGGCCGCGGGTCGTCATCCGGAACAACCGCAAGCTCGGCAGGACCGAGGAGTCGCCCGCCGCCGCCGACGCCGGGGCGGACGCCCCGGCCGAGGGGCTGGTCGAGGAGGCCGAGGTGATGGTCGACGAGATCGAGGCCGAGGCGACCGCGCTCGACGGGCCGGCACCGACCGGTCCGCCGGTGGTGGACGCCCCCGCGCAACCGGTCGACGGCAGCCCGACCGGCTCGCCGCTCGGCGCGGAGCTGGAAGCCCTCCGGGCCGAGCTGGACGAACGGACCCGGGACCTGCAACGGGTGTCGGCGGAGTACGCCAACTACCGCAAGCGGGTGGACCGGGACCGGGGCGTGGTCCAGGAGCAGGCGACCGGCGCGGTGCTCGCCGCGCTGCTGCCCATCCTGGACGACCTGGACCGGGCCCGGGAGCACGGCGACCTGGTGGGGCCGTTCGGCACGGTGGCCGAGCAGCTCACCACGGCGCTGGGCAAGTTCGGCCTGACGCCCTTCGGCGAGAAGGGCGACCCGTTCGACCCGACCCGGCACGAGGCGGTCGCGCACCAGACCTCGCCGGACGTGGACGAGCCCACCTGCGTCCAGGTGATGCGTCGGGGCTACCTGCTCGGTGAGCGGCTGCTGCGGCCGGCCATGGTCGCGGTCGCCGACCCGGAATAGTGCACGGCCATCCGGTCGCCCCGCCCACCCGCACCCGGTGGGCGGGGCGACCGGGCCACATCTCACGGAAGGGGGTGGACCGGTGAGTTCCAAGGACTGGATCGAGAAGGACTTCTACGCCACGTTGGGCGTGGAGAAGTCCGCCTCCTCAGACGAGATCAAGAAGTCGTACCGGAAACTGGCCCGGGAATCGCACCCGGACCACAACCCCGGTGACCCGAAAGCCGAGGAACGGTTCAAGGGCGTCTCCGAGGCGTACGCGGTGCTCGGCGACGACGCCAAACGCCGCGAGTACGACGAGATGCGCTCGCTGTTCGGCTCGGGCGCGTTCCGTCGGGGCGCGCCCGGCACGGGTCAGCCCGGCGGTGTCCCGTTCGACGTCTCCGACCTGTTCGGCGGCGGTGGCGGGGACACCCGGTTCGGTGGTGGCGGCTTCACCGACCTGTTCAGCTCGATCTTCTCCGGCGGTGGTGCCGGTGGTGCCGGTCCGACGCGGGCACGTGGCCCCGCCCGGGGCCGGGACGTGGAGACCGAGGTGGCCCTCGACTTCGACGACGCGGTGCGGGGTGTCACCCTGCCGTTGACGCTGCGCGCGCCCGGGGTCTGCGACACCTGCCACGGCAACGGCGCGAAGCCCGGCACCCAGCCCACCACCTGCCCGGTCTGTCATGGTGCCGGGGTGACCACCCGCGACCAGGGGTCGTTCAGCTTCTCCGAGCCGTGCCGCAACTGCCAGGGCGTCGGCACGGTCGTCGAGGAGAAGTGCCCCGAGTGCCACGGCACCGGCGGGGTCACCAAGACCCGCACGTTGAACGTCCGGTTCCCCGCCGGGGTGGCCGACGGGCAGCGGATCAGGTTGGCCGGGCGGGGCGAGCCGGGTCAGCGGGGTGGGCCGGCGGGCGACCTGTTCGTCCAGGTCAAGGTACGCCCGGACGACCTGTTCGGGCGTACCGGTGACGACCTGACGCTGGCCGTGCCGATCACCTTCGCCGAGGCGGTGCTCGGCACCGACCTGCGGGTGCCCACCCTGGACGGCGCGGTGACCCTGCGCGTACCCCCGGGGACGCCGTCCGGGCGGGTGCTGCGGGCCCGGGGCAAGGGTGTGGTGCGCCGCGACGGTCAGGCCGGTGACCTGCTGGTCACGTTGGACGTGGTGGTGCCGGCGACGGTGTCGGACGAGGCCCGGGCGGCGTTGGAGTCGTTCGCCGACGCGACGCCGCCGGCGGCCCGGGAACATCTCGACGCGCGGGTGCGTCGGGTCGGTTGACCGGTTGACGGGTGCGGAGGTGAGTGGAGATGTCGGACGGGTTCGTCGGTTCGGGTGACGCCGCCTACGAGGCCAAGGTGCTGATGATCTCGGTCGCGGCACGGATGGCGGGGATGCACCCGCAGACGTTGCGTCAGTACGACCGGCTCGGCCTGGTGCAGGCCGGTCGGGCGGCCGGTGGTGGGCGACGCTACAGCGTGCGGGACGTGGTCCTGCTGCGTGAGGTCCAGCGGCTCAGCCAGGACGAGGGTGTCAACCTGGCCGGGGTGAAACGGATCATCGGGCTGGAAGGCCTGGTGGAGCAGGCCCAGCAGCGGGTGGCCCGACTGGAGGCGGAGTTGGACGCCGCCTACCGCCGGATCGCCGAGCTGGAGACGCTGGCCAGCGGTTTCTCCCGGGGTGACCTGGTGCCGACCAGTCGCACCTCCACGGCGCTGGTGGTCTGGCGTCCCCGCCGCACCCCCGACCGTTGACCCTGGCCCGGCCCGCCGGGCCGGCGGTGGTCTGCGGTCGGGGTTTTCCGGCGGTGGGTGGTCGTTCCGGCTAGCCTGTTGTCAGGTCCAACCAGGTCAATTCGGACTCCGACGGCGGGGGGAACCGTGGCGGAATCGGCGAAGAAAGTGGCCCGGCAGGCGGAGGAGCGGCTCAACAAGGTGGCCGAGAACGTCCGGGAGAAGTTCGACCGGGTCACCGAGGGCAAGTTCTCCGACACGGTGAAGAACGGCAGGTTCGCCGAAGAGGCCGACCCCGGGGCGGACCGGGAGCGGACCGGGGAGAAACGCCGCAACCAGGGCGGATCGGCACGCTGACGATCCATCGACGTGCGGGCCGGGACCCACGGGGGGTCCCGGCCCGTTCGCCGTCCGGCTGTGGGTGCTGCGGGTGCGCCGCCGGTCAGCCGAGCCGGCGGTTGTCCCGGACCAGGCCGCCCTCGCACCAGTCGTGGTAGGTGAAGAGTTCCTGCCGGGCCAGCAGCGCCCGACTGTTGTACGCCCAGTTGCGCAGCAACTCGTCGCCGTCGCGCTCGGCCTGCTCCACCAGTTTGCGGAAGCGACGCCTGGGGTGGGCGCGGAAGTTCGTCCGGATGCCGTCGGCCGCGTAGATGTAGAGGCAGTGCAGGGCGAAGCGGCGCGCGGGGCAGGCCGGGTCCAACGCCAACTCGAACAGGGTGAGCACCAGGTGGTCGCCGGAGACCAGCAGGTCCCAGTCTTGTGGCAGCGAGGTCAGCGGCACCGAGTCCGGCTGGTACGCCCAGGCCCGTAGCTCCCCCGGCGACGGATCGACGGGGTTGGCGAAGCCGTGGAACGGCGGATCCTGCACGCTCACCGGCAACCTTCCGCTCACATCCACGGGGTGCCTCCGTCCGCCCGCGGGACCCTGTCCTGCTGGGGCGCAACGCTAGCCGCCGCTGCCCGGCCGGCGGAAGACCCCGCCGGGAGCAATTCGGCAACGGAGGCCCTGGCCAGGCCACCTGTGTGAGGGGCCTGGCCGGGCGGTTCTCAGTCCGTGGCGGGTACCGGCTGGGGCTGTCGGGCGGCGATCCGTCGACGCAGCCGCTGCTTGAACCAGCGCATGTCGGGCAGGCGGGCGAGCATCGGACCGGTGATCACGGTGATCAGCACGTACGCCGTGGCGAGCGCCGCCAGTTTGGGTTCGACGGTGCCGGCGGCGACGGCCAGACCGGCGATGACGATGGAGAACTCGCCGCGCGGCATCAACGCGAAGCCGGCCCGCCAACGGCCCGGTTCGGCGATGCCGGCCCGGCGGGCCGCCAGGTAGCCGGTGAGCAACTTGGTCCCCATGGTGACCACGGCCAGCACGATCGCGGGCAGCAGTACCGGCGGCATGTCCCGGGGGTCGGTGACCAGGCCGAAGAAGACGAAGAAGACCGCGGCGAAGAGGTCCCGCAGCGGGGAGAGCAGTTCGGTGGCGTGGTGCGCCACCGGCCCGGACAGGGCGATGCCGACCAGGAACGCCCCGACGGCGGCGGAGACCTGGAGCCGGGCGGCGATGCCGGCGACCAGCAGGGTCAGGCCGAGCACCCCGAGCAGCAACGCCTCCGGGTCCTTCGCCGACAGGGCGGCGGAGATCAGGTGGCCGAAGCGGATGGCGACGACCAGCACGAGCACCACGGTGAACACCGCGACACCCAGCGCGATCCCACCCTTGACCAGGCCCACGCCGGCCAGCAGCGCGGTCACCAGCGGCAGGTAGAGCGCCATCGCCAGGTCCTCGATGACCAGCACGGAGAGGATGACCGGGGTTTCCCGGTTACCGACCCGGCCGAGGTCGCCGAGCACCTTGGCGATCACCCCGGACGACGAGATCCAGGTGATGCCGCCGAGCACCACGGCGGCCACCCAGCCCCAGCCGAGCAGCAACGCGAAGCCGAAACCGGGCAGGGCGTTGAGCGCCGCGTCGATCAGGCCGGCCGGGGCCGCCGAGCGCAGGTTGCCGACCAGCTCGTTGGCGCTGTATTCCAGGCCGAGCATGACGAGCAGCAGGATGACGCCGATCTCGGCGCCGACGGCGAAGAACTCTTCGCTCGCGGCCAGCGGGAGCAGGCCACCGTGACCGAAGGCGAGCCCGGCGAGCAGGTAGAGGGGGATGGGGGAGACGCCGAACCGGCGGCTGAGCCGGCCGAGCAGCCCGAGCAGAAGCAGGAGCGCGCCGACCTCGATGAGCAGTGTGGTGGTTTCGTGCATACGCCTCAGCCGTCCGGGTCACTGTCGGCGAGGATGGCTGTCACCCCGTCGAGACCCTGCCGGGTCCCGACCACGACCACCACGTCACCGGCCGCGAAGCGGAAGGTGGGATCGGGCGAGACGTTGACCTCGCCCTGCCGGAGCACCGCCACGATGGAGGCGCTGGTGCGGGTACGCGCCTTGGTGTCACCGAGCCGCTTGTTGACGTACTTCGACCCGGCCGGAATGGCGATCTGCTCGGTGAGCAGCCCGGCCGCCTGCTCGCGCAGGCCGGAGAGCTGACCCAGCATCAGCGACGCGCCGAGGATGTCGGCCAACGCCTCGGCCTCGTCGTCGGTCAGCGGGATGTCATGCTGGCAGGAGTCGGGATCGTCCGGGTCGTAGAGGACCAGGTCGCGGCGGCCATTGCGGTGGGAGACCACGCCGAGCCGGCGACCGGACTCCGTCATCAGATCATGACGCACGCCGATTCCGGGTAGGGCGGTCTGTTCGACACGTACTCGCACGGACGAGAGGCTATACCCTGCGCCCAAGCTGGGCCCGTTGGACGTCTGTGCTGCTGGCGAGCGCTTTCCGGCCGGCACCGGCTGTGCTCGCCGGCTCGCCGGTCGGTAACCCCGACCCGCGCTGCGGGATCAGGGGGAGGCTCTGCGCGGTGTGACATAGGTTCCCTTGCCCTGGTGGCCTTCGACGAGGCCCTCCGCCTGAAGGATCAGCAGTGCGGAGCGCACGGGTTCGGCGGAAACCTCGTAGTGCGCGATCAACTCACGCAGGGATGGCAACTTGTCGCCCGGCGAGTACTCGCCGGAGGCGATCTTGTTGCGGATGTCCTGGGCGATGCGCTGACGGTCGGAAACTCGGGGCATGGCGGCAACTCCTGGTAGGCCCCAAGATCCTCCCATGGCAGCACGCGACCCGCCAAGACTTTGCGTGCTTTGCATGGTGAGTGGTTGTCTTCCAATGGTTTGCATTGTATGTTGCTTCGGCGGGGCCTTCAGCGGAAAGCCTGGTAGGCAAACCGGCCTCCGGTTGGCATCCGTGGGCTGGCACGACTGGGCCAGAAGGTGCGTCAGTCGTGCCAGCCCTGAGATCGGCATGGACCGCGTCCGGTGGCGGCCATGCGAAGCGGCCCTGTCGTCGTACCGCCGAGGTGGGCTGCGACGGCAGGGCGGGCAGCCCGGCCGGACCAGCAGCTCGGCCGGGCTGCCCTTCCAGCACCGCGCCACCGAGCCGTCCCACGAAGGAGCGCCATGGTGTACGAGTCGCCGCACCCACCGTCGAAGCTCGACCCTGGTCAACTCGGTTGGGTCGATACTGCGGTGTCCGAGCCGTCGCGATACCGGCTTCGGCGCGAGATCGCCCCGGGTCAGCTGGGCGGGGCGCGATGACCGGGCGGTACGTCGTACATCTGCCGGTCAGTGCTGCGGACCTGGCGCGGGCCAAGATGCTCGCCCGGACGGCGGCCCGCTCGCTGGCCTTCCTCGCCCACGTCGACCCGGGCGAGACCACCGTCTCCGCCGAGGATGACCAGGGGGTACGCCACCGGGTCTTCTGCGACAACCGGCTGGACAGTGGCCGGCGGTGCGTGCTCCGGGCCGACCACGAGACCCCCTGCACCGCCCGCCTGCCCCGCTGACTCCTGAGCGGAGGTGGGCGAGGTGGGATGGAGTGCGGCAGGGTGCGGTGGGTCAACTGAGGTGGGCCGGAGTTCGTCGGCTGACCTCGAACGACAATCTGTGACGCGAGTCACATAGCGAGAGTTGAGCGGAATAGGCTCAACTCTGGTGGTGTCTCTTACTAGTGGACACGCCGATCCCGGGGGAGCCCATGAACACGGAACGACTCACCACCAAGAGCCGCGAAACCATCACCGGTGCCGTCGCGCTGGCCAACCAGCGTGGTCACGCCACCGTGGAACCCTGGCACCTGCTGTCGGCACTGCTCGACACCGACGGTTCCACCGCTGCCGGCCTGCTGCGCGCTGCGGGTGCCGACCCCGCCGAGCTGCGCCGGGCCGCCCAGCGCGCGGTCGACGCGCTGCCCGCCGCCCGTGGGTCCAGCATCGCCGAGCCCACCCTCGCCCGCGAGTTCGTCAACGCCATCGGCGCCGCCGAGCAGATCGCCCGGCCGCTCGGCGACGAGTACACCTCCACCGAGCACCTGCTGGCCGGCCTGGCCCGGGTGGGTGGCGCGGTGTCCAATGCGCTGAAGTCCGCCGGGGCCACCGAGGAGAACCTGGTCGCCGCGTTCCCGACCGTGCGGGGCGGGGACCGGCGGGTCACCACCGCCGACCCGGAGCAGACCTACCAGGCGCTCACCAAGTACGGCGTCGACCTGACCGCCAGCGCCCGCGACGGCAAGATCGACCCGGTGATCGGCCGGGATTCCGAGATCCGCCGGGTGATCCAGGTGCTCTCCCGGCGTACCAAGAACAACCCGGTGCTGATCGGCGAGCCCGGCGTCGGTAAGACCGCGATCGTCGAGGGCCTGGCCCAGCGGATCGTGGCCGGCGACGTGCCCGAGTCGCTGCGCGACAAGAAGCTGGTCTCGCTCGACCTCGGCGCGATGGTCGCCGGGGCGCAGTACCGGGGGCAGTTCGAGGAGCGGCTCAAGTCCGTCCTGGAGGAGATCAAGAACTCCAACGGGCAGGTCATCACCTTCCTCGACGAGCTGCACACCGTGGTCGGCGCGGGCAAGGGCGAGGGCTCGATGGACGCCGGCAACATGCTCAAGCCGATGCTCGCCCGGGGTGAGCTGCGGATGGTCGGCGCGACCACCCTCGACGAGTACCGCGAGCACATCGAGAAGGACCCGGCGCTGGAGCGCCGGTTCCAGCCGGTGCTGGTCGGCGAGCCCACCATCGAGGACACCATCGGCATCCTGCGTGGCCTCAAGGAGCGCTACGAGGTGCACCACGGCGTCCGGATCACCGACGCCGCCCTGGTCGCCGCCGCGTCGCTGTCCGACCGGTACATCACCGACCGGTTCCTGCCCGACAAGGCGATCGACCTGGTCGACGAGTCCGCGTCCCGACTCCGCATGGAGATCGACTCCCGGCCGGTCGAGGTGGACGAGATCGAACGGGCGGTCCGCCGGCTGGAGATCGAGGAGATGGCGCTGGCCAAGGAGCCCGACGCCGCCTCCGCCGAGCGGCTGGAGCGGCTGCGTAAGGAGCTGGCCGACAAGCGCGAGCAGCTCACCGCCCTGTCCGAACGCTGGCAGACCGAGAAGAGCCACATCACCAAGCTCTCCACCGCCAAGGAGGAGCTGGAACGCCTCGGCGGCGAAGCCGAACGGGCCGAACGCGACGGCGAGCTGGAACGCGCCGCCGAGCTGCGCTACGGCCGCATCCCGGCGCTCAAGGCCGACCTGGCGCGGGCCGAGGAGGAACTCGCCCGGCTCCAGGCCGACGGCGCGATGCTCAAGGAGGAGGTCGGCGCGGACGACATCGCCTCCGTCGTCGCCTCCTGGACGGGCATCCCGGCCGGCCGGCTGCTGGAAGGCGAGACCGCCAAGCTGCTGCGGATGGAGGAGTCGCTGGGCGGCCGGGTCGTCGGCCAGGCCGAGGCCGTCGGTGCCGTCTCCGACGCGGTACGCCGGGCACGGGCCGGCGTCGCCGACCCGGACCGCCCCACCGGCAGCTTCCTGTTCCTCGGCCCCACCGGCGTCGGCAAGACCGAGCTGGCCAAGGCGCTCGCCGAGTTCCTCTTCGACGACGAGCGGGCCATGGTCCGCATCGACATGAGCGAGTACGGCGAGAAGCACTCCGTCGCCCGCCTGGTCGGTGCCCCGCCCGGCTACGTCGGCTACGAGGAGGGCGGGCAGCTCACCGAGGCGGTGCGCCGCCGCCCCTACTCGGTGATCCTGCTGGACGAGGTGGAGAAGGCCCACCCGGACGTCTTCGACATCCTGCTCCAGGTGCTCGACGACGGTCGGCTCACCGACGGTCAGGGCCGTACCGTCGACTTCCGCAACGCGATCCTGATCCTCACCTCCAACCTGGGATCGTCGGTGATCAGCGACCTGACGCTCGCCGACGAGCAGCGCCGGGAGGGGGTGCTCGCGGTGGTCCGCTCACACTTCAAGCCGGAGTTCCTCAACCGGCTCGACGACATCGTGGTCTTCGCCGCGCTGCGCGGGGACGACCTGCGGTCGATCGTCGACATCCAGCTCACCCGGCTGCGTCGGCGCCTCGGCGACCGCCGGCTGGCGTTGGACGTCAGCGACGCCGCCCGGACCTGGCTCGCCGAGCACGGGTACGACCCGATCTACGGTGCCCGCCCGCTGCGCCGCCTGGTCCAGTCGGCCATCGGCGACCAGCTCGCCAAGGCCCTGCTGGGTGGCGTGATCCGGGACGGCGACACGGTACGGGTCGACCTGTCCGACGACAAGAACGCCCTCACCGTCACCTCCACCTGACCCCCGCCCCGCCGCCCCGCCCCCTGCCGGGGCGGCGGGTTCACTCCGCCCACCGCCGCCCCGCCCTCCCGCCGCCCTCGCCCTCCCGCCGCCCTCGCCCTCCCGCCGCCCTCGCCCTCCCGCCGCCCCGCCCACCTCGCTCTTGCCCCGCCCCGCCCCTCCCGCCTCGCCAAGTGCCGCCCCGCCCCGGTGATCAAGAGGTTTACGTCACGAGAGCGCTTTCCCTCGACGTAAACCTCTTGATCACCCCCCGCCCCGGCCTTCCTGCGCCGGTGATCAAGAGGTTTACGTCACTGGGAGCGCTCTCTGGTGACGCAAACCTCTTGATCACCGCGGTCGGGCGAGGGCGGCGTGCGGTCGGGCGGAGGCTGAGTGCGGTTGGGCGAGAGTTGCGTGCGATCGGGCGAGAGCTGAGTGCGGTTGGGCGGAGGCTGAGCGCGGTGGGCGGGAGCTGAGTGGGGAGGGGCGAGCGGGGGCGGGTTGGGTGGGGGTGGGGTGGGTGGTCAGGGGTGGGGCGGGGAAAGGAGAGGGGCATGTTCGGGATGCGGAAGAAGAGCGGCGACCCGGAGCTGGACGCCGCCGTGCGGGAACTCGCCGGGGCGGACACTGTCGCCTTCGGCGGGGTGGGGTTCGCCGGCACGCTGCTGCCGGTGACCGAGGCGTACCGGCGGGTGGGGGAAGCGTTCGCGCAGCGCCCCCGGCAGGCCCGTGAGCAGGTCGACTGGCTGCTGCGGCACGGCTCGCCGGCCGGCCGGGCGTACGCGGCGACGCTGTTGGAGGAGGTCGATCCGGCGGCGGCCCGGGATGCCTGGGCGGCCCTACGCGGCATCGACGACGAGTTCACCACCTTTACCGGCTGCACGATGGGCAGCACCACGCTGGGCGGGTACGCGGCGGACCGGTTGGCTGGTCAGCACACCGACGATGACACTCGGTAGCTGACTGTTCACTCAGAATCCGCTGAGTTTCCCCAGGTGCGCGGGGTGCGCGGGGTTGTTACCGTCTCCGCCGATGCACTTGGGGAGGTGGTCGGGGTGAACGGTTCGGTCGCGTACGTCGTGGCAACGTTGGGATGTCTGATCGGGGTCGCCGGGATCGTTGTGGCGGCGGTGGCTTTCAGTCGGAGTCGGAAGCCGAACCGGCCGACACCGGCGAAGGACCCGTTCCGCGACACCGACTCCGACGCGTTGCGCGGGGACCCCCGCAAGCTCAAGCCCGGCGACATCGTCGAGATCCGTGGGGTGTCCTACGCGGTTCGTGGCTCGGTGCACCTGGTCGAGGGCGGCTGGAGCTGGGCCGAGCACCTGCTGGACACCGTCGAGGGCGACAAGCGCTGGCTCTCCGTCGAGGAGGACCCGGACCTGGAGCTGGTGCTCTGGACGGCCGAGCCGGCCGCCACGATCACCCCGGGCGCACCCACCCTCGACTTCGCCGGCCGCCGCTACTCCTGGGAGGAGTCCGGCCAGGCCCGCTACTCGGCCTCCGGCAGCACCGGCCTCGACCCGTACGGCACCGTCCGCTACCAGGACTACCGGGGCCAGGGCGGCGAGCGGCTCTCCTTCGAGGCGTACGGGGACGCCGGCTGGGAGGTGGGCCGGGGCGAGCGGCTGCACCGCGCGGACGTGATGGTGTACCCGCAGTCCGGCCCGGAAGGGTCCTGATCGTGCTGGTCAGCCTGGACACCCCGTACGTCGACACCTGCGCCGCCGACCTGAGCCTGGCGCTCGGTGGCCCGGAACGCCCCGCCCTGCACATCCGTGACGTGACCCTGCCCGGCGGTGTACGGCTGCGGCTGCGCCTGCTCGGCGCGTCCCACCAGGTCGTCCTCACCACCCCGACCGGGTTCACCACCCCGGCCGCTCCGACCGGGCTCGCCGACGCGGACATCCCGACCGCGCTCGGCGCCCCGGCCGCCTCGGCCGGGCTCGGCACCCCGGCCGCTTCGACCGGGCCCGGCGACGCGGACACCTCGGCCGGGTGGGCGGACGCGACGGGTCCGGCAGCGGCGGGTGGGCTGGTCGAGACGGTCGCCTGCCTGCCCGGTCGGCCCCCGCACCTGCCCGGCGACCTGCACGACGAGGCGGGTGGCTACCGGTTCACCGCGACCGTGCTGCGCCCCGCGGAGGGGGAGCTGCACACCCGGATCGCCGCGCTCCGCGCCGACCTGGCCGACGACCCCTACGCCCTGGTCGGGGTCTTTCCGGGGGACCCGGACGCGGTCACCGCGCTGGCCGTACGCCCCGACGCGCCGGACGGCACGGTGGGCTGGCGCACCTGGCACGCGTACCCCCAGACCAACGAACTGGTCCTGACCGAGACGGTGGTGGACCTTCTGCGAGCCCCGCAGTCGCGAACGAGGGAGACACCGTGAGCGCGAGGAGTGAGCCGGTTCTGCGAGCCCCGCAGTCGCGAACGAAGGAGACACCGTGAGCGCGAGGAGTGAGCCGGTTCTGCGAGCCCCGCAGTCGCGAACGAGGGAGACACCGTGACGTACCGACGTTGGTTCGTGGTGGGGGTGGCCTTCGCGGTCGTCGGCGCGTTGGTCGCCGCCTTCGCGATCTTCTACGGCAACTTCTCGCCCCGGGGCTACATCGAGGACCGCTACACCCGGGCGGCGGCCCGGGACATCGGGCGGGACGCCGTCGCGTACACCTCGAACCGGACCCCGAGCCAGGTGGCGGACGACGTCACCGGTGCCTGGAAGCCGGCCGACCAGTACGTCGACGGCAGCGGCGTCTACCTGCGCTACGACGACGACTCGCTGGTGATCCTGCCGATCGCCGCCGGCTCGCTGATCCTGCTGGAGCGGATGCGCACCGCCTACCCGCGGTACCACTCGACGGTGGGCAGCCACTGGGGTTGGGGTCGGGGCAGCACCGTGCGTGGTGGCGGCCCCGGCTCCGGCAAGTGACGCGTACCGATCCCGACCGAACGAACCCCTGGAGCACGCTGTGCAGAACCTGGTCACCGACCTGCTGGTCACCCTCGCCTACGGGGTGGTCGGTGTCGTCCTGATGGCCGTCGGCTACGTGCTGGTGGACGTGGCCACCCCGGGCAAGCTCCACGAGCTTATCTGGACCGAACGCAACCGTAACGCCGCGTTGCTGCTCACCTCGAACCTGGCCGGCGTCGGCATCATCGTGGTGGCCGCGATCGCCGCCAGTGAGGACGACTTCCTGCTCGGCCTGGTCGGTTCCGCCGCGTACGGGATCGTCGGCCTGGTCATCATGGCCCTGGCGTTCGTGCTGCTCGACGCGTTGACCCCGGGCAAGCTGGGCACGCTGCTGGTCGACCAGCAGCCGCACCCGGCGGTCTGGGTGTCGGCGATGGTGCACCTCGCCACCGGCGCGATCATCGCCGCCGCCATCAGCTGATGACCACGGCGAAGCAGCCGGCGAAGCCGAAACAGAACGTGGGTGCCTGGGTCGTCTGGATCGTCGTCGGCCTGGTCGTGGTGGTCTGCGTGGGCAGTAGCCTCTTCAACCGGGACTCCGGGGGCACCACCGTGCCCGCCCCGGCGGCCGACGAGCGCGCCGACACCGTGCCGCTGCTCGCCCAGGCGACCGCCAGCCAGGGCATCTGCTACGGCTGGCGGCTGGAGGAGTCGTTCCTCTCGCCGGTGAGCGTCGGCTCCAACCTCGGTGACGGGGTGGCGGTGGAGGAGGACGACCGCTGCCCGCGCTGGGTGCAGGTCCGGGCCCGGATCATGTACACCGCGGAGAGCAGCGAGAGCAGCGACTCGGCGACCATCACCGTGACCGGCTCGGGCGACTTCTCCCGGGCCGACCTCTACGCCGTGCAGACCGGTCTGACCCGGTTCGGCCTGCACGAGGACGTCTTCGTGGACGATCCGGGCTGGGCGATCTGCCGCGCCGCCGTGGCGTTGCCGCTGCTGGTCGCCGAGACGGGTGCGGCACCACCGGCGGCCACGCCGACCGCCGACCCGGGCGCGGTGGCGGCCCCGCTGCCGGACACCGGCAGCGACTTCTGGCGGGACCGCTGGGGTACGGTGCTGGCCGCCGCCGGCCTGCTGCTGGTCGCCGTCCTGCTGATCACCGTCGGGTTCGTCCAGCGTGGGCGGCAGCGGGCGGCGACGCCGGCCGGGCGTTTCCGGGGGGCGCGGTGACCACGGTCGACGACACCCCGGCGGTCCGGCCGCGCTGGCGGTGGGCCCGCGCGTCGGTGCTGCTCGCGGTCTTCGTCTGCGCCGCCTGCGGCCTGGTGTACGAGTTGGCCCTGGTCGCGCTCGGCAGCTACCTGATCGGTGACACGGTCGGGCAGGCGTCGATCGTGCTCGGCGTGATGGTCTTCGCGATGGGGATCGGGGCGTTGGTCGCCAAGCCGTTGCAGCCCCGGGCCGCCGCCGCGTTCGCGGTGATCGAGCTGACCCTGGCCCTGCTCGGCGGTCTGTCGGTGCTCGGTCTCTACGCCGCGTTCGCCTGGCTCGACCTGTACGGCCCGGCGCTGGTCGGCACCGCGTTCGTGCTGGGGCTGCTGATCGGCGCGGAGATCCCGCTGCTGATGGTGATGCTGCAACGCATCCGGGAGCAGGCCGCCGGCAGCGCGGTCGCCGACCTGTTCGCCGCCGACTACGTCGGCGCGCTGCTCGGCGGGCTCGCCTTCCCGTTCCTGCTGATCCCGGTCTTCGGTCAGCTCAAGGGCGCGTTGGTGGTCGGCGCGGTGAACGCGGTGGCGGGCCTGGCCCTGGTCTGCACGGTGTTCCGCGCCGAGCTGAGCCGCCGGGCCCGGCTCGTGCTGGGCGCCGGTTCCGTGGTGGTCGCCCTCTGCCTGGGGTACGCCTGGGTCACCGCCGCCGACTTCGAGGTGACCAGCCGTCAGCAGCTCTACCGCGACCCGGTGGTGCACGCCGAACGCTCCCGCTACCAGGAGATCGTGCTGACCCGGTCGGTTCGCGAGGTCGGCCACTCCGTCACCGACCTGCGGCTGTTCCTCAACGGCGACCTCCAGTTCAGCTCGATCGATGAATATCGCTACCACGAGGCGCTGGTGCACCCGGCGATGCGTGGCCCGCGCGGTGAGGTGCTGGTCCTCGGTGCCGGCGACGGCCTCGCGGTCCGCGAGATCCTGCGTTATCCGGACGTGCGCCGGGTGACCGTGGTCGACCTCGACCCGGCGGTGGTGGCGCTGGCCCGGTCCGAGCCGCAGTTGCGCGCGCTCAACGGCGGTTCCCTCGACGACCCCCGGGTCCGGGTGCTCAACACCGACGCGTTCGGTTGGCTGCGTACCGCCGCCGAACGCTTCGACGTGGTCGTCGCCGACCTGCCCGACCCGGACGAGACGGCCACCGCCAAGCTCTACACCGTCGAGTTCTACGCCCTGATCCGTTCGGTGCTCTCCGAGGGCGCCCGGCTGGTGGTGCAGTCCGGGTCGCCGTACTTCGCGCCCCGGTCGTACTGGTCGATCGAGGCGTCGATCCGCGAGGCCGGCTTCGCCACCGTGCCGTACCACGTCGACGTGCCGTCGTTCGGTGACTGGGGGTTCGTGCTCGCCGCGCCGGGCGGGACCCCGCCGCCCCTGGAGTTGCCGGCCGACGCGCCCCGGCTGCGTTTCCTCGACCCGGGGGTGCTGCGGGCGGCGGCGGCCTTCCCCGCCGACCGGGGCCGCCTGGACGTGCCCTCCTCCACCCTGTTGCGGCCCAGGGTGCTCGACTACGCCCGCAGCGAGTGGCGCGGCTACTAGCCTCGGAGACGATGTCACCGTCGCTGCGCCGCCGGCTGCCACCGCGTGCGGTGGACGCTGCGGCGTACCTGCAGGCGTTCGTGCTGTCCGGGGTGGCGACGGTGCTGGTCACCCGGGCGTTCCTGCACGCCACCGGCTACCCGCAGCTCGGCGGCGGCGGCCTGCACATCGCGCACGTGCTCTGGGGTGGCCTGCTGATGACCGTCGGCCTGGGCGTCGCGCTGGTCTTCCTCGGTGGGGCCGCCCGGGTGGCCGGCGCGGTGCTCGCCGGGGTCGGTTTCGGGCTGTTCATCGACGAGGTCGGCAAGTTCGTCACCGCCGGCACCGACTACTTCTACCGGCCGGCCGCCGGCATCATCTACGCCGTGTTCGCCCTGCTGGTGGTGATCACCCAGGCGCTGCGCGAACGGATCCGGCTGACCCCCGGCGAACGGGTGGCGAACGCGTTGGACGTGATCGTCGGCGGGGTCGGCCGGGGGTTGACCGACCGGCGCAGGGTGGCCACCCTGCGGCTGGTCCGGGGTGCCGGCCCGGAGGTCGAGTCGGCGGTCTCCGCGCTGCTGGACGTGGTGCCGCGCCGGGAACCACCGCCACGGCGGTTCTGGCAGCCCTGGGTGGCCCGGCTGCGCGACGCGCTGCTGCGGCTGACCGCCCAGCGTTGGGTGGTCCTGCTGGTGGTGGCCTACCTGGTCATCGAGCCGGTGGCGACGGTGGTGGCGGTCACCACCGAGGGGGTGACCGGCGAGCTGGACCAGCTCGGCGAGTGGGGCGCGGTGCTCGGGGTGTCGGCCTCGGCGGTGCTCGCCGGGGTGCTGAGCATCCGCGCCGCGTTCCTGCTCCGCAACGACCGGCGGGCCGCGTTCCGGCTGTTCAAGCTGGCCCTCCTGGTCGACCTGCTGTTCGGGCAGATCTTCAACTTCACGGTCAACCAGTTCGGCGCGGTGACCGGGCTGGCGGTGGACCTGCTCCTGCTCGGTGTGGTGACCGCCGAACACCGCCGGTTGGTGCGCGAGTCGTGACGCCGGGGGAGCGCCCGTCTGATCCGCTTCGGTCGCGGCCCCGCGCCCGGCCGATGGATGATTCGGCAGGTCGATCATCGGGTACGGCTCCGTCGTAGCCGGTACGACGGGACTCCGGACGTTACCGTGGTGCGGTGATCTAGGAAGGAGAATCATGGTCGATTCCCACAGCACGCCCGCCCGGACCCGTCCGGGTCTGGTGACGCTCTCCAGCTATCTGCTGATGTTCTTTGCGGCGCTCCAACTGATCGGGCTGATCCTCACCCTCGCGATCAGCGGCAAGCTCCGCCAGGCGTTCGAGGACGCGTTCGAGGGGACCGCGAGCGAGGTCGAGGGGCTCGGCACCGCCGTCGTGGTCTTCGCCGTCGCCGCGTCCGCCATTCTGCTGCTGATCGCGCTGGCCCTCGTCGTCCTGGCGATCTTCAACAACCGGGGCAAGAACGGCAGCCGGATCGCCACCTGGGTGGTCGGCGGCATCATGGTCTGCTGCGTCGGTGGTGGACTGGTCAACGGTTCCGCCGGTTTCAGCGGTTCCGCCGGCTCCGGCTCCGGCAACGCGCCGAGCGCCGAGGAGTTGGAGCGCAGCATGAACGCCGTGCTGCCCTCCTGGTACAACCCGGTCAGCACCCTGCTCGGCGTGCTCAGCCTGTTGGCCCTGCTGGCGGCGCTGATCCTGCTCGCCCTGCCGAAGTCCAACGAGTTCTTCCGCAAGCCCAAGGGCGGCTGGGAGCCGCCGGTTCCCGGTGCCGCCTACCCGGCCACCCCGGGCTACCCGGCGACCCCCGGTTACCCGGCCACCCCGGGCTACCCGGCCACCCCCGACTACCCGCAGCCCGGCACCCCCGGCCAGCCCGGCACCCCCGGCCAGCCCGGCACCCCCGGCCAGCCCGGTGCCCCCGGACCGTCGTCGACCCCGGGTCAGCCCGGCCCGTCGGCGTCCACCCCGGGCGTGCCGGACCAGCCGCAGCCGTCCGACGGCCAGTCCTGGCAGCCGCCGTCGGGTGGGGAGCCGGACCGGCCCGCCGGAGGCAGCGGCCCGGACGACCCGCAACGCCCCGCCGGCAGCTGACGGGCGCGTAACAGCGACACCGACGATTCCCTCCGAGTAGGTTGCACACCGACGCCTACCGGAGGGAATCGTCGTGTCGTACCCGGATCAGGTGCCGGCCCGCCGGCCGGTCGTCGTCACCACGGCGGCGGCGCTGCTCGGGCTGATGGCGCTCGCCGCCGGGGTCTACGCCGTGACCACCCTGCTCGCCCTGCGCGGCACCGTCGACCGGTTCCGGGTGGCCGCCGCCGACACCGCCGCCGACCCGGGCGACGTCGACGGCGTGGTCCGACTGCTGCGGCTCGGCACGGTCGGCGCGGCGGTGCTGACGGTGCTGGTGGGGCTGCTGCTGGTCGGCCTCGCCGGTGGGTTGCTCGCCCGTCGTCGGGCGGCCCGGATCGGCGTCTGGGTGGTCTGCGGGCTGGGCCTGCTCGCCGGTGGGTGCGCGCTCGCGGCGCTGGTCGGCCAGCGGGTCAGACCGCTGCGGCTGGGCAGCGGGGACCAGGGCGTCGCCGACCTGTTCGGCACCCTCGACGACGCCTACCCGTCCTGGTGGGTGCCGGTGAACGCGGGGGTTTCGGTGGGCCAGGCCCTCGGCTACCTTGTGGTGGCCGTGCTGCTGGTGCTGCCGGCGGCGAGCACCTGGTTCGCCACCCGCCGCCCGGTGGGCCCCGGGTCCGGGCCGCCCCCGTTCACCCCGGCGTCCGAGCCTGACCCCGGTGCCGTTCCGCCGGTGCCGCCGCCCCGTTGAGGAGCAACCGTGACCGCCGACCGACCGGCTCCGGGCCGCCGCGCGCTGATCACCGGTGCCACCGCCGGCATCGGTGAGTCGTTCGCCCGCCAACTCGCCGCCGAGGGCTGGGACCTGATCCTGGTGGCCCGGGACGCCACCCGGCTCGACGCGACCGCCGCCGAACTGACCGGCCGGTACGGCAACCAGGTCCAGGTCGTACCGGCCGATCTGTCCACCGACGACGGTTGCGCCCGGGTGGAACGGCGACTGACCACGGGCGACCCGGTGCACCTGTTGGTCAACAATGCCGGGCTCAGCCTCAGTCGGCCGTTTCTGCGTTCCACCGTCGCCGACGAGACCCAATTGCTCCGGTTGAATGTGCACGCGGTACTCCGGCTCACTCTCGCCGCGCTCGGGCCAATGATCGAACGCGGCGATGGGGCAGTGATAAATGTCTCTTCGGTTGCCGGGTTCGGCCCGGTGATGCCGGGCTCCACCTATCCAGCCAGCAAGGCATGGGTCACCAGCTTCAGCGAGTCGATCGGGCAATCCACCCGGGTGGCGGGCGTGCACGTGATGGCGCTCTGCCCCGGCTACACCCGCACCGGCTATCACGAGCGCACCGGCATCGACATGTCCGGCATGCCACGGTGGATCTGGCTGCAGGCCGACGACGTGGTCGCCGAAGCCCTGCGTGACCTGCGGAAAGGCAAAACGGTCAGCGTGCCGGACTGGAAGTACAAGCTGGCCGTCGCGAGCCTTCGACACGTACCGCGGCGGTTGTTGCGGGGTGCCTTCCGGGACCGGCGGGGGCAGCTCGATCCGGCCGGGGAGTGAGCGGGCGTCGGCGCGGTACGGCGCGCGGGCCGCCCGCTGGCCTGCGACAACTCTGCCCGTGCGATCGCGCAGCGTAGCCGTCCATCGCCAGTCATCGGTCGATCGGGTGACCGATCCGGGTGGGCCGCACACACGACCCACAGACTTGCGCAGTACCCTCTATCGGCATGGGGGACCACGACGACCTGCGTAAATTCATCACTGACCTGGCTGTGGTCCATGGCCGGGTCGTGCTCTCCTCGGGGCGGGAGGCGGAGTGGTACGTCGATCTGCGTCGCGTGACTCTCCATCACCGGGCCGCTCCCCTGGTCGGTCGGGTGATGCGGGAGCTGACCGCCGACTGGAATTACGACGCGGTCGGTGGGTTGACCCTGGGTGCCGATCCGATCGGCATCTCGATGTTGCACGCCGCCGCGGAGACCGATCGACCCCTGGACGCCTTCGTGGTCCGCAAGGCCGGCAAGGCGCATGGTCTCCAACGGCGGATCGAGGGTCCTGAGGTGGCCGGCCGGCGGGTACTGGCGGTGGAGGACACCTCGACGACGGGCGGCAGCGTGTTGACGGCCGTCGAAGCACTACGCGAGGCCGGGGCGGAGGTCGTGGGCGTGGCGGTTATCGTCGATCGTGGCGCCAGCGACGTCGTACGCGCCGCCGGACTGCCGTATCGGGCGGCCTTTACGTTGGCTGACCTCGGCCTTGTGGCGTGAAAATTTGCCGATTCGGATCTGCTGATATGCAGGCGGATCGATGCTGCTGGTGGAAGGATGGAATACGTGGGAACTGCGTTGGCTGAAATGACCATGCCTCAGATCTCGCCGCTTGCCGGCGAGCCGATCGAACGTGCCGATGCCGAGCGGCTGGCGGGGGTCCTCAAGGCCCTCGCCGACCCCGCTCGGCTGCGGCTGCTCAGCCTGATCCAGTCGGCGCCCGAGGGCGAAGCGTGCGTGTGTGACCTCACCGCGCCGCTCGGCCTCTCGCAGCCGACGGTCAGCCACCACCTCCGCATCCTCACCGAGGCCGGCTTGCTGGAGCGGGAGAAGCGTGGTGTGTGGGCCTACTACCGGCTGGTGCCGTCGGCGATCGCTACGATCGCCGACCTCCTCACGCCGCCGCGCAAGCGGGCCACCAAGAAGGCCCGCTGACTGCACCCGTCGCCCCCACCAGGGGGTGACGTCCGATGGCGTACCAGGGGTGGCGTCATCGGGTGGTGACGGTTGTCCGTCACCGGTCAGTTTGCTGATCCACCACCGTGCCCGCGGTGGCGTACGCGTATGCAACGGCCGGTCCTCTCCCCGAGGGCCGGCCGTTCGTCGTTCCGGCGTTCAGCGGCCCTGACCGTGCTCCGGGTACCGTCCACCGTCCTGCGGCGGCTGGGGCTGACCGTAGGTCTGCGGCGGGAACTGCTGGTCGCGGCCGTGCGGCTGGCCGGGCTGCCCACCGCCGTGGGGCTGCTGCTGCCCGTGCTGCTGCGGGTCACCGTGCTGCTGCCCGTGGTGCGGGTGGTGGTGCTCGACGGCGTCCCGGACGGCCTCGACCGCCCCCACCGCGCTCGCGGCGGCGACCACCGCGACGGCCTCACCGCGCCGACGGGCCTTACGGTCGCGCAGGAACTCGAAGAAGATCGGCAGCACCGAGATCAGGATGATCAGCGCGACCACCGGCAGGATGTACCGGTCGATCTTGTCGCCGATGGCGTTGTAGATCTGGTCGGCGAGCAGGTAGCCGATCAGCAGGATGCCGTCGACCCAGAGGATCGCCCCGACGACGTTCCACAGGAGGAACTGCTTCGCCGGCATGCCGAGCGCACCCGCCACCGGGTTGAGGAACGTCCGCACGATCGGGATGAACCGGGCCAGTACCACGGCCTTGGCCGGGCCGAACTTCTGGAAGTAGAACTCCGCCTTCTCCACGTACTCCTTCTTGAAGAGTCGGGAGTTGGGGCGCTCGAACATCCGGCGGCCGTAGCGGGCCCCGAGCCAGTGCCCGAGCTGGGCCCCGACGATCGCGCAGACCGGCCCACCGATCAGCAGCCCGACCAGGGAGAGCCGGGTGCCGTCGCCGAACATCGCGTCGGCCACCGGCGAGGCGGCGACCCCGGCCAGGAAGAGCAGCGAGTCGCCGGGGAAGAAGAACCCCACCAGCAGACCGGTCTCGGCGAAGAGGATCACCCACACGCCGACCAGTCCGAAGGTCTGGAGCAGATCCTTGGGGTCGAGCGGATTCAGCGCGACCGTCTCGGCGACCACCCGCGTCTTCTCACCTGTGTCCACGGCCACACACCATACCGAGCCCGCGAAGCGTCGGTCGCGGCACGCGCCCCTTCGACCGGCATCTCACCCCGGACGGGCCGCGACGCGGCCCCACCCAGGCCACGACGCGCCCCGGTCGGGGAAACCCCCACCTGCTGGAGGACGGGCGGTCTAGAGGCGGGGGTCGACCGGCTCCGACTCGCAGGCGAGGATCGCGAAGACCAGCGCGTGCCGACGCCACAGCGGGACGTCGGCGGCGTACCCGTCCAGGGCGGCCAGGCCGAGCGCGTGCTCGCGCAGCGCCAGCCCCCGCTTACGGCCCAGCGAGCGGCGACGCAACGCGGCGAGCTGGGCGGGATCGGTGTAGCCGGGGCCGTAGATGATCCGCAGGTACTCCCGGCCCCGGCACTTGATCCCCGGCTGGAGCAGCGAACCGCGTGCCGACCGGGCCGCCGGACCGGCGTACGGCTTGACCACCATCCCCTCGCCACCGGCCCCGGTCAGCGCCGACCACCACTCGGTGGCCTCCGCCACCGCCGCCTCGTCGGCCAGCTCCACCACCTGCCGTCGGGTCGGGGTGAAGAACTCCGGGTCGGCCGCGCAGAGCCGGTCGGCCAACGCCAGGTGCCAGCCGTGGTCCCGGTCGGTGAAGGTCACCTTCGCCCCGGCCAGCACCGCGAACGGCGCCAGGGTCACCCCGCGTAGCCCGTCGGTGGGGGCCACGTACGCCCGGTAGGCCGCCGAGTAACCCTCGATCTCCACCCGGCGGGCCGCCATCCGGTCCCGCAGCGTGTCCACCGGCAACCCGCGGGCGCTCGCGGCCTCCAGTGCGGCCAACGCCGCCGGCACCGCCGCCCGGCCGGCCGCCCCGACCCCGGCGTACTGCTCGCGGATCAGCCCGCCCGCCTTCGCCGACCAGGGCAGCAACTCACAGTCCAGCAGCAGCCGGTCGGTGCCCAGCTCGTCCCACAGCCCGGCCGTGCCGACCGCCGCCCGGACCCGGTCCAGCAACTCCCCGTCCAGCGGGGGGCCGAAGAACGGTCGGCCGGTGCGGGTGTGCACCACCCCGCCGCCGAACGGACCCGGTTCCCGTTCGACCAGCACCACCGCCCGGGAACCCATGTGCTTCTCCTCGCACACCACCTGCTCCACCCCGGCCGACCGGTAATCCTCGAACGCCTGCGCCGGGTGCTCCAGGAACCCCTCCACCGTCGACGTCGAACACGGGGCCATGGTCGGCGGCAACCAGACCAGCCGGCCCGGGTCCACCGCGAACCGGCTCATCACCTCCAGCGCGGCGGCGGCGTTCTCCGCCGGCACGGTCAGCGTGCCGTAGGCGTGCTCCAGGTGCCGACGCCCGGTCACGTCGGCCAGGTCGAGCACCGTGTCCGGGCGGGTCGGCGGGCTGACCAGCGGCCGGGCCGGGGCGTACCACTCCCGCCGGGCGTCGACCGAGACCAGCTCCCGTTCCGGGTAGCGCAGCGCGGTGAGCTTCCCGCCGAAGACGCAACCGGTGTCCACGCAGATCGTGTTGTTGACCCATTCCGGGGTCGGGGTCGGGGTGTGCCCGTACACGACCGTCGCCGCACCCCGGTAGTCGCGCGCCCACGGGTAACGCACCGGGAGGCCGTACTCGTCGGTCTCGCCGGTGGTCTCGCCCCAGAGCGCGAATGAACGGACCCGGCCCGACGCGCGGCCGTGGTAGGCCTCCTTCAGGCCGGCGTGCGCCACCACCAGCCGGCCGCCGTCCAGCACGAAGTGGCTGACCAGGCCGTCGATGAAGGTCGCCACCCCGGCCACGAACGTCGGGTCCTCGGCGGCGAGCTGGTCCATCGTCTCGGCCAGGCCGTGGGTGAGTTTGACGTCCTGGCCCCGCAGCTTGCGCAGCAGCTTGTGCTCGTGGTTGCCCGGCACGCAGATCGCGTGCCCGGCCGCCACCATGCCCATCACCAGGCGCAGCACGCCGGGGGAGTCCGGGCCGCGGTCCACCAGGTCACCCACGAAGACGGCGGTACGACCTGCCGGGGGCACCGCGTCCACCGGGCGACCCGCGTCGTCGCGGTGCAGCAGGTAACCCAGCCGCGTCAACAACGACTCCAGCTCCGCCCGGCACCCGTGCACGTCACCGACGATGTCGAACGGCCCGGTCAGCTCCCGCCGGTCGTTGAACAGCTTCTCCAGCCGGATCCGCGCGGCGTCGATCTCCTCGACCCCGCGCAGCACGTGCACCCTGCGGAACCCCTCCCGGGCCAACTGCCCGGACGACCGGCGCAGGTCACGTTGCATCCGGGCCAGCACCTGCCGGCCGTGCGTGCGGTCGGTGCGGGCCTCGGTCCGTTCCCAGGCCAGCGCCTCCGGCACGTCCAGCACGATCGCCACCGGCAGCACGTCGTGCTCCCGGGCCACCGCGACCAGCCCGGCGCGGGCGTGCGGCTGAAGGTTCGTCGCGTCGACCACGGTGAGCCGGCCCCGCCGCAGCCGCACCCCCGCCACGTGGTGCAGCGCCCCGAACGCGTCGGCGGAGGCGGACTGGTCGTTCTCGTCGTCGGCGACCATCGCCCGGAACGCGTCCGAGGCGAGCACCTGGCTGGGCGCGAAGTGCCGGGCGGCGAAGGTGGACTTGCCCGAGCCGGAGACACCGACCAACGCCACCAGGGCCAGCTCGGGAATGTCGAGAGTGGTCATCGGGTCGCCTCCTGGCTGCCCACGGCGGTGAGGACGGCGAGCTGGGTGGGGTGGCCCAGCTCGGGGTCGTGGTCACCGACCCCGCTGATCGTGGCCGTGTAACCGTGGTCGGCGGCCACCCGGTCGATCCACGCCGCGAACTCGGCACGGGTCCACTCGAACCGGTGGTCGGGGTGCCGGAACCGTCCCGCCGGTAGCCCCTCGTACCGCACGTTGTACTCAGCGTTCGGGGTGGTCACCACGAGCGTGCCCGGTCGGGCGTGACCCAGCACGGCATCCTCCAACGCGGGCAGCCGCGCCGGGTCCAGGTGCTCGACGACCTCCATCAGCACCGCCGCGTCATAGCCGCGCAACCGGTCGTCCCGGTAGGTCAACGCCGACTGCCACAGCCGGACCCGGTCCTGCTGCCGCTGGGGCAGCCGGTCCAGCCGCAGCCGACGGGCGGCCACGGTCAGCGCCTGGGGAGCGACGTCCACGCCCACCACCTCGGTGTAACGCCGGTCGGCGAGCAACGCGGTGAGCAGCGCACCGCCGCCGCACCCCAGGTCCACCACCCGGCTCGCGCCGCTGGCCGCCAGCGCGGCGAGCACCGCCTCGCGCCGCCGCACCGCCAGGGACGCCCGCCCAGGGTCGGCGTCCGCCGGGCCGGTGGCCTCGTCGACACTGTCGTCCGGCACGGGTACGTCGGCCAGCCGCAACTCGGCCAGCCGGGCCATCGCCTGCCCGGCCAACGCCCGCCGGTGCGCCAGGTAACGCCGGATGATCAACGCCCGGTCCGGGTGGTCGGCCAACCAGCCCGCCCCGGCCCGCAGCAGCTTGTCGATCTCGTCCGGGGCGACCCAGTAGTGCTTGGCGTCGTCCAGCACCGGCAGCAGGACGTACAGGTGGTTGAGGGCGTCGGCGAGGCGGACCGTGCCGGTCAGGCAGAGGTCGACGTACCGGCTGTCACCCCATTCGGGGTGCTGTTCGTCGAGCGGGAGCGGGGCTGCGGTGACCGCCCAGCCGAGCGGGGCGAACAGCCGTACCGCCAGCTCCGCACCGCCCCGGCAACGCAGCACCGGCACCCGGATGCTCAGCGGGATCGCCGTGCCGGCCAACTCCGGGCGGTCCCGGGACACCCCGCGCAGCGCGGAGCGGAACACCGTGGACAGCGCGGAGGACAGCAGGCTCGACGCGGCGTAGGCACGGTCGTTGACGTACTGCCCCAGGGTGAAGTGCTCCGGGGTGGACGCCGCCCGCCGCCGCCCCACTCCGAGGCGCTGCGGATCGACCTCGACCAGCAGGGCGGCCGTGCACCGCTGCTCCGTCGCCTCCGGGTAGAACACGTGCGCGGTGCCCGCCGGCAGGTCGAACTCCTGCACCCGGTCGGGGTGCTTGACCAGCAGGAAACCGAGATCCGTCGCCGGCTGGTGGGTGGTGGTCAGGGTGAGCAGCACACGCCCATGATCCCAGCGTGGCCGATCCGGCGTCGTCCTCATTTCCCCGGGGCCCGCCGCTCCCCGGCCCGCCGCCGCCCGGCCCGCCGCTCCCCGGGGCCTCAGCGGTCCGGGCCCCCGCTTCCCGGGGCCTTAGCGGTCCGGGGCCCCCGCTCCCCAGAGCCCCAGGGCCTTAGCGGTCCGGGGTGCGCGGGCGGCGAGGCGCAACGCCCGGCGGGCCGGCCCGGTCGGGTGCGCAGGCGGTGGAACGCGACGCCCCGCCGACCCGGGTGGGTCGACGGGGCGTCGGAGGTGCGGCGGAGGTCAGGCCACGAAGCGGGTCCGGCGGCGGCGGGCCACCAGGTAGCCGGCGGCACCGGCGACGAGCAGCAGTGCGCCGACCCCACCGACCAGGGCCGTCGAGCTGCCGGTGATCGGGAGCGGGCCACCGTCACCGGCGCCCGCGCCCCCGTCACCCCCGCCGGGGCCGTCCGTGCCGCCGTCGGGGCCGGTCGCGTTGACGAGCAGCTTCGTGACGTCGTTGGCCGCGTTGGTGTCCTCGGTGAACCCTTCACACTCGCACTTGGCGTTGATCGTCACGGTGCCTGCGGCGTCCGGGACCACCTTGTCGATCCGCAGGTCGAACGAGAAGGTCTGCTTCTCGTTCACGGCGAGGTAGATGTCCGGGAGGCAGCGGTACGCCTTGGCGCCGGGCGTGCCGGCCTCCGACCAGTCCGCGTCGCCATCGGCGAAGGGCATGCAGGTGTCGGGCACCTCGACGGCGGTGGTGCCGGTCGGCACGACGACGTCCACCTTCGTGACGGGGCTGCCGCTACGGCTGAAGTCCAGCGACGCCGGTCCGTCGTTACGGACGCCGATGGTGGCATTGACCACCTGACCGGCCTTGCCCTTCACCGAGTTGCCGATCGCGGCCAGGTCCGTCCCGTTCTTACCGGTGGCCTTGACCACCACGCTGGACCAGTTGTTGTAGGGGTCGGTGTCGGACTGGAGACCCCGCCGGTTGCCACCCTTGCCCAGGCTGAGTTCACCGCCGTCGCCGGGCTTGCCGATCGAGACGCCCAGATGCGCCAGGTACGTCGTGAAGTCCTCGAACTCCGCCACCGTCATCCAGTTGTGGTAGCCGTAGCTGCGGCCCGGGGCGTAGGCGTCCTTGCCGAGCAGGTACGGGGCGTCAGCGGTCCAGCTCTCACCGGGAGCCGCGACGAGGTCGGTGAAGCTGCACGTGCGCAGCTGGTCACCCTCGTAGGTGCAGTTGCTGTACTTCTTGCCGGGGCGGATGGCCCGGTCGTGGTCGAAGACCGCCACGGCACCCTTGACGGTGCTCTGCCCGACGTTCTGCACCGTGAGCGGGGCGGTGAAACTCCCACCGGGGGCCGTGGACCGCGTCACCTCGGTGCCGCCGGCGAGGTCGACACCCTCGCCGACCCGGACCTTGGCGGTGTGGCTGGCCGACTTGGCACCGTCCGCGCTGACCGTCACCTTGAGGTCGCCGCTGTCGCCGTCCTGGGCGTCGGCGGTCGGTGCGATGACGACGTTGAAGTAGCCGCCGATGCCCCACTCCTCGAGCTCGACCTCGAACGGGTCGGTGCAGACCAGGACGCCCTGCTGCGGCGAGGTGCAGTCACCGCTGCCCACGCTCTCCGGCTTGACCGTCACCTTTCCGCTGAGCCCGGCGAAGTCGTAGCGCACGCTCAGGCCGCGCAGGACGGCCGGCACGGAGCTGTGCAGCGTGGGCGAGTTCGTCTTGCCTTCGGAGCCGAGTGCGACGGTCGTGTCATCGAAGTAGATGCCAAGATTGACCTTTGCGCTCTCGGCCGACGCCGGGGTGGCCGAGGCGGCGACGAATGCTCCGGCCACGCTCAGCCCGGCGAGCCAGCGCCGGGTCGAGTGCTTGAGCATCATGGATTTCCTCCCGTGGGTGAGCAGCGAAGCCTGCGAATCCTATGGATCTCGCGCTTCCCGTGCTGCCCGTGATGCCGCGCGGGTCCAGAGATGGGCCGAACGGGCCGGCTGAACCGACACAACGGCCGGGTCGGGTCCGTGGACGGTTGCGGCGACCCGCCGGACCGGGTCGCCGACGGGACTCGGATGGTGGAGGAGGATCAGGCGACGAAGCGGGTCCTGTGACGGCGGGCCACCAGGTAGCCGCCGAGGCCGGCAACGAGCAGCCCCCCACCCAGTGCGGCGAGAGATGCGGCGGCGCCGCCGGTGATCGGCAGTGAACCGTCCCCGTCCGGTTCCCCACCGGCACTGCCGTCGGCGGCCGGCAGGAACACGATCTCCGCCCGGTCGTTGCGGTGATCGGTGTCACCGTCGAGGGTGGTGGTCACCGCCCCGGCGGTCCGTCGGGTCAGCCGGTCGACGCGCAGCGTCAATGCGTAGGAGAAGGTCTCCCCGGCATCGGCGAAGTCCCCGGGACCACCGCACCCGTAGGACGGTGCACCAGGCTCGCCTATGTCGCCACCGTTCCACTTCCCGTCGGTGACCGGGTAGCAGTTCCAGACGATGTCGACCACCGTCAGGCCGTCCGGGATGTCGACCTGCACCAGGGGTTGTTCCCGCCACGTCTCCACGGTCGTCGGCCCCAGGTTGCGGAAGCCGATCGTCATCTTCACCCGGTCACCGACCCGCACCCGGGCCTCGTCGCCCACGGCGGCGGCGTCCGCCGTCCGGTCGCCGGTGATGGTCACCCGGACGTCGGTCCAGCTGTTCCGGACAGCGGGATCGGTCCGTGCCGCGGACGGCTGGGCGACCAGGCGCAGCTCGATGCCGTTACCGGGAGTGTCGGGCGGTTTCGGGGCGGTCGGGTCGTTCTCGACCAGCGCCCAGTCGTCGGTGGTCCACCACTGGAGCCGGTTGGTCAGCACCAGGCCGCTGCGGGCGATCCGGTTCACCCTGAACGGCAGCGGATCCGAGAGGCGGTAGGTGACGCCCGGTTCGAGTTCCGTGTCGAAACGGCAGACGAGCGGGGTGCCCTCCCTCCACCGGCAGTTGCGGAAGTTGTCGCGGTACGTCAACAGCCAGTCCGGATCCATGGTGAGCACGACACCGCGTTCGGGTCCGGGGCCGGCGTTGCGCACGGTGCCGGTGACGTCGAGCAGGTCGCCGGGTTCGACGCTCAGCTCCGCCTTCGGTGCGGTCTGCAGGTCGACCCCCTCGACGACGGTCACCGTGGTGGTCCGGGTGCCGCTGGCCGCGGACGACGTCACGTCGAAGCGAAGCTCGACCCGGGTGTCCAACGGCGCGTCGGACCGGGCGTCGATCTGGAAGAACAGGGTGGGAAACTCGTTCGACATGGCCGCCTTGCCTTTTTTGGCGGTGCAGCGCAGGCGCCTGTCGGGTTGGGCGCAACTCCAGCCGTCGCCCGAGGTGGTGAGGCGGCCGACCTTGTCCAGCTCGGACAGGTCCAGGCCGAGGTGGAAGGGCTCGCCTTCGGCGAGGTGGGTGATGTCGATGCGGACCTGACCCGAGGTGCCGTGCCCGGGGGCGACCAGCAGGTTCCGCGATTCGATCTTCACCGCGCCGGCTGCGGTCGGCGCGGCGGCGGCGGAGACGAACGTGCCAACGGCCAGGGCGGGGGTGGCGGCCGTGCCGACGAACACGCCGACGGCGACGAATGTGGCGAACCAGCGCCGTAGGTGGTGCCGAAGCATGAGGACTACCTCCCGGCGGGTGACGGAAAGTGGTCAGCCTCTCACGCAGGTCACACTCCGCGTTGCCCCGCCACGCCGGGACGACGTCGGTCGGCCCGCACCGTCAGCGGTAGTCGTCCTCGTCGGCGGTGACCACCCGGGCCTGCTCCATCGCGTCCCAGTCGTCGACCTCCAGGCCCCGGTGCGGCTCCGCGTCGGTCTCGTCCGGACCGACCACGGCGGCCTGCTCGACCGCGTCGGCCGGCTCGGCCTCCGGGTCGCGTTCCTGCGGGTCGAGGTGGTCGCTCGGGGTGAAGTCCTCGTGGGGCTGACCCATCGTCCCTCCCTGGTGCCGGCGGCCTGTCCACCCCACCGTACGGGCTGGTGGCGGAGGTCGCCCGGTGGGCGCGGGAACGCGGGAACGTCCCACCGGGGACGTCGGGTGGTGTCAGGATGGGTCGGTGGGCTTCCTGATCCGACTGGTGATCACGGCGATCGCGCTGTGGGTCACCACGCTGATCGTGCCCGGGGTCGACGTCACCGGGCGCAACGGCGCGAACACCGCGCTCACCCTGCTGGTGGTGGCGCTGATCTTCGGCGTCGTCAACGCGGTCCTCAAGCCGGTGATCAAGGTGGTCGGCTGCGTGTTCTACCTGCTCACCCTCGGGTTGTTCGCGCTGGTGGTGAACGCCCTGCTGTTCATGCTGACCGATTGGCTCGCGCGCGCCCTCGACCTGCCGTTCCGGGTGGACGGTTTCTGGGCCGCCTTCTGGGGGGCCATCGTGATGGCCGTGGTGACCTGGTTGATCAGTGTCGCCGTACCGGACCGGTGGGAGCGCCGGTGAGCCGACCGGTGGACGGCCACCGGGGCGGTGGTGCCCGCCGTCGCCTCCTGCGGGATACTGCCGACGGTGGACAGCGCGGTCCGGCGCACCGATGGAAGTCAGCGGCCAGCGCGGCCGAGAGCGGTAAGTAAGGAGCTTTTCACATGCCCATCGCTTCCCCCGAGGCTTACGCGGAGATGCTGGACCGGGCCAAGGCCGGCCGGTACGCGTACCCCGCGATCAACGTGACCTCGTCGCAGACCCTGAACGCGGCGCTGAAGGGCTTCGCCGACGCGGAGAGCGACGGCATCATCCAGGTCTCCACCGGTGGTGCCGAGTACCTGTCCGGCCCGTCCGTCAAGGACATGGTGACCGGTGCGGTGGCGTTCGCCGCGTACGCGCACGAGGTGGCCAAGAAGTACCCGGTCAACATCGCGCTGCACACCGACCACTGCCCGAAGGACAAGCTGGACGGTTTCGTCCGGCCACTGATGGCCATCTCCCAGGAGCGGGTGAAGGGCGGCCAGGAGCCGCTGTTCCAGTCGCACATGTGGGACGGCTCGGCCGTGCCGGTGGCGGAGAACCTGCAGATCGCCGCCCAGCTCCTCGACGAGGCCGCCAAGGGCAAGATCGTCCTGGAGATCGAGGTCGGCGTCGTCGGTGGCGAGGAGGACGGCGTCGAGAACGCCATCAACGACAAGCTCTACACCACCGTCGAGGACGGCCTGGCCATGGTCGAGGCGCTCGGCCTGGGCGAGAAGGGCCGCTACATGGCGGCGCTGACCTTCGGCAACGTGCACGGCGTCTACAAGCCGGGCAACGTCAAGCTCCGGCCGGAGATCCTCAACCAGATCCAGGAGGCGGTCGGCGCCAAGTACGGCAAGGACAAGCCGCTCAGCCTGGTCTTCCACGGCGGCTCCGGCTCGCTGCTGGAGGAGATCCGGGAGGCGCTCGACTACGGCGTGGTGAAGATGAACATCGACACCGACACCCAGTACGCGTTCACCCGGCCGGTCGCGGACCACATGCTCCGCAACTACGACGGCGTCCTCAAGATCGACGGCGAGGTCGGCAACAAGAAGCAGTACGACCCGCGTACCTGGGGCAAGCTGGCCGAGGCCGGTCTCGCCGCCCGGGTCATCGAGGCGTGCGAGCACCTGCGCTCCACCGGCACCCGGATGAAGTGACCCTTCCGCGTATCCGCCGACGGCCGGCTCCCCGCCCGGGGAGCCGGCCGTCAGTGTCGCGGCGGTGACCGGGACGGACCTCAGCCGGTCGCGGTGAGCACCCGGACGGCCTCGTGGACGTCGTCGGTGAGGTGGATGCTGGCGGACAGGTCACCGGCCGGCGACCCGGCGAACAGTGGGCGCAGCAGCGACTCGATCGGCAACTCCCGGGTCCAGTACGCCTGGTCGAGGAAGACGTACGCCCCGCTCGCGCCGTCCGTGCCGTAGTACGTCTTCGTCGCCGCCTGGAACACCTCCTGCACGGTGCCGGCCCGGCCGGGCGCGAAGACGATCCCGCCCCGGGCCAGCCGCAGGATAGTGTCCTCCCGGATGGCGTTGGAGAAGTACTTGGCGATCCGCCCGGCGAACAGGTTCGCCGGCTCGTGCCCGTACAACCAGGTGGGGATGGCCAGCCCGCCGGAGCGGGCCCAGTCCAGGCCGGGGCCGCGCTGCTGCGGCACGGTGGCGACGTAACGGTCCCGCACCGCCAACGCGGCGGCCGTGTACCGGTCGTGATCGGTGAAGTCGGGGGCCACCGCCAGCAGGTCGATCGCGGTGTCCAACTCCCGCGCCGGCCAGGCCGCCAGGAACGCGCCCAGGTTGGCCGCCTCCATCACCCCGGGGCCGCCGCCGGTCACCACCAGCCGGTCGGCCCGCGCCAGCTCCCAGCCCAGCACCGCCGCCATCCGGTACGGCACACTGCCGCGCGGCACCGCGTGCCCACCCATCACCCCCACCACCGACTGCGGCCCGTGGGTGGCGAGCCAGGTCCGGGTCGCGTCGGCCAGGGCGTTGTCCACCCCGTGGTCGTGCAACCGCTGCCCGAGCGCCTCCTTCACGTCCGGCAGCGCGCCACCGTGGGCGCGGAAGTGCTCGTAGACCCGGGTGTCGTACATCCCGGCGAACCCGCCGTCGGCGAACCCCTCGGCCAGGTCGGTCGGGGTGTACAGGTGGGCCGGCTGGGTCGGGTAGGGCAGACCGGAGAAGGGCGGCACCACGTTCGCCCCGCGCCGGACCAGGTCCGCGCCGACCTCCCGGCCGGCGAACCGGCAACCCACGAAGAGGGTCCCGGTCACCTCCGTGGCGGTCAGGTCGGGAACCGGATCGAGGTCGAGGCGCAGCCCCTGCACGGTCAACCCGGCGAGGCTGCCGGCGACCAGGTGCCGGTCGAACTCGGCCCGGGTCTCGATCTCGTCATGACTGGTGTCGTGCGGCGCGATGACGTCCGCGGGAGGTGGGGTCGGCACCCCGCCATCCTGCCTCCACCCCGCCACCCCCGCGCGGCGGCCGGGCCTGGCATCCGGCGGGGGCCGGGGCGTCCGCCGCGCGGCGGCCGGGGCACCGACGACAGGAGCCCGGCGACCGAGGTCGCCGGGCTCCTGCGTAACCGGGTCCTGGGGAGGCTCCGGACCAATAGTTGTAGTGGAAAATATCTTCGTGCGGCATGGGCCGCAGGGCCGACCGGCACGACCGCTGGGGTGGATCATCCGGGCCGCGCGGGTCGCCGGCACGACCGCAGGGCCGGTACGGTCGGCCGAGGGTTCACCCGACAGGGTCCCGGGCGTGACGTAGACCTCCACCGTTCAGCCACCGTATGCGTCCGACCCCCTCGCGCGGTGCAGGGCGAAGCGGGTTGAATGGGGCGATGCAGAACCTGTTGCCTGAGCCTCCGGCCACCCTCCTGCCCGCGCACGACGACGCGGACGCCGCGCTGGCCACCGCCGCCGAGCACGGCACCGACGAGGCGTACGCCGAGGTCGCGGCCCGCTTTCCCACCCACAGCGCGGCCTGGGCGGCCCTGGCCACCCGTGCCCTCGACGGCGGTCAGGTGATCGCCGCGTACGCGTACGCCCGCACCGGCTACCACCGTGGCCTGGACCAGTTGCGGCGCAGCGGCTGGAAGGGGCACGGCCCGGTCCCGTGGTCGCACGCCCCGAACCAGGGCTTCCTGCGCTGCCTCTACGTCCTGTCCCGGGCCGCCGGGGAGATCGGCGAGGCGGACGAGGCCGCCCGGTGCGCCCAGTTCCTCCGCGACTGCGACCCGGCGGCCGGGGACGCCCTCGCCAGCGCCTGACCGGCCGGTCGACGCCGGCCCGCCCCCGACAAGTCCGTTCGGGGTGGGCCGGTGCCGACGGTTACGGGCCGCTCAGAGCCCCTCGGCCACCGCTGCCGCGATCTTCAGCCAGGCGTCCCGGGTGGCCGAGGAGAGCCCGCCGTACCGGATCGGCTCACCGGTGTCGATCAGCCGCTCGTACGGTGCGAGCAGCACCGCCCTGGTCCGGGCGGCGAAGTGTTCCTGGATGGCCGGCAGGTCGATCTCCTTGCGTGACGGGGGCATCGACACCACCGTCACCGCCTGCCGGACGAGCCGGTGCCGGCCGCTCTGTTCCAGGTGGTCGAGCATCCGGGCGGCCGTCTCCGCCGAGTCGTTCCGGGCCGACATGGTGACCACCAACTGGTCGGTGGCGTCCATCGCGGCCTGCCAGTTCTGCGCCCGGACATTGTTCCCGGTGTCCACGAAGATCAGCTTGTAGAACCGGCTCACCACCTCGCGGATCTCGGCGAACGCCGCCGCCGTCAGCATCTCGCCCCCGGTGGCCGACTCGTCCGAGGCGAGCACGTCGAACATCCCCTCGCCCTGCGAGCGGACGTACTGCGACAGGTCCCCGATCCGGCCGTGCGGCCCCTGGAACTGCCCGAGGTCACGCAGCATGTCCCGGACCGTACGGGAGTGGAAGTCCTGCTGCGCCCGCATCCCCAGGGTGCCCTGGGTCTCGTTGTTGTCCCAGGCCAGCACGTAACCCCCGCGCTTCTGCCCGAAGGTCATCGCGAGCAGCAGGATGGCCACCGTCTTCCCGGCGCCGCCCTTGGGGTTGACCACGGTCACCTGGCGCAGCCCGCCGAAGTTGCGGCGCACCATCTCGATGTCCCGCTTCACCTCCTGCTCGTGCTGCCCCGGCGGGAGTTTCACCAGGCCGATCCGGTTGACCACGGCCCGCACGCCCATCGTGGCGATCGGGTCGGCCGGCCGGATCTGCCGACGGCGGGCGAAGTCCTCGGCGGTCGGCGCGATCCCGCTGTCCGGTGACCAGCCCAGCTCCGGGTAGCCCACCGGGTCGGGATAGGCCGCCGGGGGCCCGGCGGCCGGTGCCGTCCCGGCCGGCGGGGGCTGCTCCGGCCACGACGACCGGTGCCAGCCGCCGGGCACCTGCGGTCCGGGCAGCAGGCCGGATTCCCCGGGACCCGTCACCCCGGGCCGGGCCGGTCCGGGAGTTGCGGGTCCGGTCGGTTCGGGGCCGTGGGTGGCGGGTCCGGGAGTTGCGGGCCCGGTCGGTCCGGGGCCGTGGGCGGCCGGGCCGGTCGACCCTGGGCCGTGGGCGGCCGGTCCGGGCGTGGCCGGCGCGGAGGCGGTCGGGTCGAGCGCGTCCGGTCCGGCCTCGTCCGCCGCGTGGCGCTCCGGCCCGAGGCGTTCCGGGCCGGGATAGGTCGGGCCGGGATGGGTCGGGCTGAGGTGCTCCGGGTCGGGGTGGGCCGGATCGGATGCGGCGGTGTGGCCGGGTCCGGGTCCGGCGGGGCCGAGATCCGCGTCGGGGGCGGTGGGCCTCGGTGGCGGTCCGGCAGCGGTCGGGGCCGACTCCTCGACGCCGGCCGCGAGTCGCTGGGGCGGCAGCGCCCAGGGCGACTCGCCTCGGCCTGCGGGCTGTGCCGGCGCCGCCGCCACGACTGCCGCCGCCTCCGGTCCGGGCTCCTGGACCGGGGCGGATCTCGGCCGCTGGAGGGGCCCGAACCTGCCGAGATTCCACTCGGTCGGGTCAGTGCCGTGGGCCACGACGGTCGCGTTACGCGCAGGGGACGGCGGGGCGGGGTGGGGTGGGCCGTCGGGCGGGTCCGTGGGCGCCGACGGAGCAGCCCCCCGGGCCGGGCCGGGCGCCGGCACCGGTGGGCCGGCGAGCGACGGATCCAGCGAGAAGGGCAGGTCGATGTCCACCCGCCCGGCCCGGCCCGTCGCCGCCCGCCCGGGTGGGACGTCATACCTCGGTGGGTCGTACCCCGGGGGGACGTCGTACCCCGGGGGGAGGGCGGGGGTGGGGGTCGGTTCCGGGTGGGTGGGCGTCCAACCGTCGCCGGGTGGGGCCCAACCACCGTCGGCCGGCGTCGGCGTCACCTCCGCCGCGAGCGACGGGTACGCCGTCGGCGGGAAGACCGGCGGGGGTTCACCGGCCCAGTGCGGCACCGGCTCGGTCGGGTCGGGCGGCCAGAGCGGTTCGATGTCCCGCTCCGGCACCGGCGGCTGGCCGGGCAGTCCTGCCCGGTCGGCGTTGTCGTCCACCACGGCTCCTCCCCATTCCTCCCGCCGAGGATAGGCCGTCCCGTTGCCGTCACGCCGGGTGACGGACGCGGGTGGGTGGTCAGCCCGTGAAAACCGCCCAGGCCCCGGGCTCGGTCCACCAGGAACGCTTCCGGCTCAACTCGCCCTCGACCCCGTCGTCGAGGAACGGCACCCGTTCGTCACGGGGGATCACGGCCACCGCCCGGCCCCGGGCCCGACGTACCTCGTAGCGGATCTTCTTCTTCCTACCCAACGTGGAGCGGGTCGGCACGGGAACGGCCACCGCGACCTCCACCAGACCGTCGGTCGGGTCGCCGGCGGTGAGCAACGGCAGCGAGTCGAGGGTCGCGTACCCGCCGGCGTTGCCGATCGCGCAGGCCAGGATCGGGTCCGCGCCGTCGGTGAGCACCGCGTCGTCCACCTCCACCCGGCCACGCCAGTGCAGCGGCCGGCCCGCGTCGTCGGCAGCGCCGAGCAACGCACCGTCCAGGGTCACCGAGCCGCCGTCGTTGCGCAGCAGGTCGAGGCGGCGCACCCCGCCGTCGAGCACGGCCGCCGCCACCGCCGCCGGGTCCCGGGGCAGGCCGAGCTGCCCGGCCAGATCCCGGTGCGGGCCACCCCGGGCCGGATCGAGCGGGAGTACGCCGATCGGCGGCAGATCGGGCACCGTACGGTTGCCGGCCAGTTCGGCGGGGCGACGGCTCGGCGGTGGGGCGTACCGGCGGACCAGGCGGCGCACGACGGCGCGCAACTGGGCGTCGGTGGCGGTGGCGACGACCAGCCGGACCTTGCTGTCCGGGTCGGGCCAGGTGAGGCCGTCGGGGCGGGCCGGGGCGTCCAGCCGGGCCAGCACCTCGTCGACCTCGGCTTCGGAGCGGGCGACGACCGTCTCCACCCGGGCCCCCCGGGCGGTCAACGCGTCCGCACAGGCCAGCACCGGCACCCGGGGCGTCTCGCAACGCCCCTGATCCGTCCCGTGCCCCTCGGCCCCGGCCTGCTCGTGCCCACCGCCCCCGGCCTGCTCGTGCCCACCGGTCGGACGGCCCGTGGGGGTCTGCCCGGCGGTCGGGTCGGTCCGTTCTCCGGCCGGTTGCCCGGCGGCCTGCGGAGCACCCCCGCAGCAGCCGTCGCCGCTGCCGCAGCCCCCACCGGGAGCGTCCCGCTCCGAGCCGAGGGTGAGCAGCACCACGTCGTACAAACCGGGCCTCCTGACCTTCGACGCGAACCCCTGCTGGCCACGCCGTTCCTACTTGTTAGCCTGACACCCCGGGCTCGCCAACCGGTCGCCACCTGGCACCCGAGCCTTCTGGAGGCGGAAAAGATGCCAGCGATCGTGCTCATCGGCGCTCAGTGGGGCGACGAGGGCAAGGGCAAGGTTACCGACCTGCTGGGTGAGCGGGTCGACTACGTCGTGCGCTACTCCGGCGGCAACAACGCCGGCCACACCGTGATCACCCCGGACGGGCAGAAGTACGCGCTGCACCTGATGCCGTCAGGTGCGCTCTCCCCGAGCGCGATGATCGTCATCGGCAACGGGGTGGTGGTCGACCCGAAGGTGCTGCTCGCCGAGATCGACGGGCTCGCCGAGCGGGGGGTGGACGTGTCCCGGCTGCGGATCTCCGGCGACGCGCACCTGATCATGCCGCACCACCGGGCGCTGGACCGGGTGGTGGAGCGCTACCTCGGCTCGGCCCGGATCGGCACCACCGGGCGCGGCATCGGCCCGGCGTACGGCGACAAGGTCGCCCGGATGGGCATCCGGCTCCAGGACCTGCTCGACCCGGGCATCCTGCGCAAGAAGCTGGAACTCGCGCTGCGCGAGAAGAACCAGCTGCTGTTCAAGGTCTACAACCGCAAGGCGATCGACGTCGAGGAGACCGTCGAGGAGTACCTGCGGTACGCGGAGCGGCTGCGGCCGTACATCGCCGAGACCCGGGTGATGCTCTGGGACGCCCTCGACCGGGGCGAGACGGTGCTGCTGGAGGGTGCCCAGGCCACCATGCTCGACATGGACCACGGCACGTACCCCTTCGTGACCTCGTCGAACCCGACGGCCGGTGGGGCGTGCGTGGGTGCGGGCATCCCGCCGACCGCGATCACCGGGGTCATCGCGGTGAGCAAGGCGTACACCACCCGGGTGGGGTCCGGCCCGTTCCCGACCGAGCTGTTCGACGACAACGGCCAGCACCTGCGCAAGGTCGGCCACGAGTACGGCACCACCACCGGCCGGGAACGCCGCTGCGGCTGGTTCGACGCCGTCGTCGCCCGGTACTCGTGCCGCCTCAACGGCGTCACCGACCTGGTGATCACCAAGCTGGACGTGCTCACCGGCCTGCCCAAGGTCCCGCTCTGCATCGGGTACGAGATCAACGGCGAACGCTTCGACGACATGCCGATGACGCAGACCGACTTCCACCACGCCACCCCCATCTACGAAGAGCACGACGGTTGGTGGGAGGACATCAGTAAGGCCCGCACCGAGGACGAGCTGCCGGACAACGCCCGCCGCTACATCGCCCGCATCGAGGAACTCACCGGCACCCGCGTCAGCGTCGTAGGCGTAGGCCCTGGCCGCGAAGAAAACGTAGTCCGCCACCCCCTCCTCCCCTAACCCCGCCCCCTCCCTCCCCCCGTCGCGGTCCCGCTCTGCCCCCGGTGATCAAGAGGTTTGCGTCACGAATTGGCCTTTCGTTGACGTAAAGCTCTTGATCACCTGTGGAAACCCGGGGGTTGTCCACAGGGTTATCCACAGGGGTGGAAGTGGGGGTGGGTGGGGCGTGAGGGTGGCGGGGTGATGCCGCTCGAAACTCTCCGTCGGATCGCCTTCAGGCAGGACGGGATGGTCACCACGACGCAGGCCCTCGCGGCCGGGCTGACCCGGGACCATGTCCGGCAGCTCTGCCGCTCCGGCCGGTGGACGCGGCTGTCCCGTGGCTGCTACGCGCCCACCGGGCGGCCACCGGACGCGGTCGCCCGGCGGGCCCGCATCCGGGCGGCAGTGACGAGCCTCGGCCCCGACGCCTTCGCCGTCCTCGACAGCGCCCTCCTGCTGCACGACATCGCCGGGCCACGCCGACCCGCGGTCCACGTCTCGGTGCCGGTGGACCGACCCCGACCGCAACGGCACACCGACCCCACGCTCGTCGTCCACCAGTTCACTGTGGCCCCGGGCGACCTCGCCGAGGTGGATGGCATCCTCACGACCTCGCCGTTGCGCACCGTGACGGACATGATTCTCCGGCTCGACCGGTACCCGGCGGTGTCCGTGCTCGACTCGGCACTGAACCGCGGACTCGTCACCCCGGAGGACCTGGCCAGCGCGCCGACGCTCATCCGGGGCCGGCGAGGTGCCCCGGCGGCCCGCAGTCACCTCGCCGAGGTGGACGGACGCGCCCAGTCACCACTGGAGACCTGGTCACGCTTGCGTTGCGTGGACGGTGGAGTCCCGCCCGACACCCTGCAACAGGAGGTCCGGGACGAGGACGGGCACCTGCTCGGCATCGGTGACCTCGGCTGGCGGGCCGCGCGGCTGATCGCCGAGGCCGACGGTGCCGCCCCGCACGGCACCCCCGAGGCACTCTTCGCCGACCGTCGCCGGCAGAACCGTCTGATCAACGCGGGGTGGCGGATCCTCCGCTTCACCTGGTCCGACGCGCTCCGCCCGGACTACATTCCCCACACCGTCCGCCAGGCCATGTCCCTCACCCGCACCCCGCCCCACCCCGAATCCCCACACTGACCCCGCTCCACCCCGGATTCCACCCACCCCGGATTCCACCAACCCCGCCGAGCCCCACTCCGGATCCACACCTCCCTCCACCCCACCGAGCCACACCCCGTCGAGCCCTCACCCCATCGAGCCCTCACCCCATCGAGCCCCCACCCCGTCGAGCCCCAACCCACCCCGCTGCCCTCACCCCAAACCCTCACCCGCCCTACCCGCCCTAGCCGGTGATCAAGAGGTTTGCGTCAGCCGATCAAGAGGTTTGCGTCAAAGTTGATCTCTAATCTGACGCAAACCTCTTGATCACCGGGGCGAGGTGGGGGCGGGGCGGGGGCGGGGCGGGGCCGGGGTGGGGGCGAGGCACGGTGGGGTGGGGGAGGGGTGGGTAGGATTCGTCGCCGTGCGCGTACTTCTTCTGGGTGGTGGCGGGCGGGAGCATGCGCTCGCGCTGGGGTTGGTCGAGGATCCGGCTGTGGAGGTCCTGTTCGCGGCGCCCGGTAACCCGGGGATCGCGGGTGTGGCGGAGCTGCTGCAGGTCGATGCCGTCGATCCCGTCGCGGTGGCCGAGTTGGCGGTGGAGGTCGGTGCCGACCTGGTGGTGATCGGGCCGGAGGCACCGCTTGTCGCCGGGGTGGCCGACGCGGTAAGCGCCAAGGGCGTCCCCGTGTTCGGTCCGTCGGCCGAGGCGGCCCGGCTGGAGGGTTCCAAGACCTTCGCCAAGGAGATCATGACGGCGGCCGGGGTGCCGACCGCCCGCGCGTACACCTGCACGGATGCGGAGAGCGTCGGGCGGGCGCTGGACGAGTTCGGCACGCCGTACGTGGTGAAGAACGACGGGCTGGCCGCCGGCAAGGGCGTGGTGGTCACCGACGACCGGGACGTCGCGTTGCGGCACGCGCAGGAGTGCGGCCGGGTGGTGATCGAGGAGTACCTGTCCGGGCCCGAGGTCTCCCTGTTCGTGGTGACCGACGGTGAGGCGGCCCTGCCGTTGTTGCCGGCGCAGGATTTCAAGCGGGTCGGCGACGGCGATGCCGGCCCGAACACCGGCGGCATGGGGGCGTACGCGCCGCTGCCGTGGGCACCGCCGGGCCTGGTCGACGAGGTGCTGGCGGACGTGGTCCACCCGACGCTTGCCGAGATGCGCCGCCGGGGTACCCCGTTCGCCGGCCTGCTCTATGTCGGGTTGGCGCTGACCGCCGCCGGCCCCCGGGTGATCGAGTTCAACGCCCGCTTCGGTGACCCGGAGACCCAGGTGGTGCTGGCGTTGCTGGAGACCCCGCTCGGTGGGCTGTTGCACGCCGCCGCGACGGGCACGCTGGCCGCGCACCCGCCGCTGCGGTGGCGGGACGGTGCGGCCGTCACCGTGGTGGTGGCCGCCGAGGGTTACCCGGCGACCCCGCGTACCGGTGACGTGATCACCGGTGCCGACCACCCGGGCGTCATCCACGCCGGCACCGCCCGCCGGGCCGCCGACGGCGCGTTGGTCTCCGCCGGCGGCCGGGTCCTCTGCGGTACGGCCACCGGCCCGGACCTGACCGCCGCCCGCGATGCCGCCTACGCCCTGGTACGCGGCATCGAGTTGGCCGGCTCGCACCACCGTAACGACATCGCCGCCACCGCGATCGACGGCCGGATCACCGTCCCGGACTGATTTGCGGCCCGGGCGGTGGCCGGGGAGCCCGCCCGACGCTGAGCGCGGCGGATCGCTCCCGGGGCGGTGGTCGGCTCACCGCCCGACGCCAGACCGACGCCAGTGCGGCGACCAGTTCGCTGTCCCGGACCGACCGCCGCCAGTGAGGCGGCCCGGTCACCGTTGAGGGCGGCCCGTTCCCCGGCAGCGGCCGTCCCCGGACAGCAGCTGTTCCCGACCGGCGGCCGCCCCCTGGCAGCGCCGTCCCCGGACAGCAGCTGTTCCCGACCGGCGGCCGTCCCCAGGCAGCAGCTGTTCCCGACCGGCGGCCGTTCCCGAGCAGCGGTCGGTTCACCGTTGCGGCGAGGGGCCGTCGCCGGCGCAGTGGGCGGTCGCCGGGGCCACCGGGTTGTCCTGCGGGTCGGCCGTCAGAGCAGGGACAGGGCGGCGGCGATGACCCGTTGGGCGGTGGCGCTGAGTTCCTCGCCCTTGGCGTCGGTGCTGGTGATCGAGTATTCCACCCGGAAGCGGCCGTCCCGGGTGGAGGCGGTCCCGGCGAGGTAGCCGTACCGGGAGCCGGTCTTGATCCACAGGGTTTCGCCGTCGGGCAGCGGGAACGCGGTGAGCCCGGCGCTGTAGCGGGCCGGCCCACCGCTCACGTCCGGCACGCCGGGCAGGGTGAACATCGTGCTGAGCTGGGCCGCCGGCACCACCCGACCGGCGAAGAGCGCGGTGAGGAAGGTGTCCAGGTCGGTGAGACTGGAGATGATGTTGCCGGCGGCCGGGGTGAAGGTCTGGCTCCAGGTGGTCACGTCCACCAGTTCCGTCCGGCCGTCCCGGTCGACTGCCTGGTAGCCGTGGGCGTGCGGGCCCCGGATGTGGGGGTCGTCGCCCGGTGCGTAGGTGTCGCGCAGGCCGAGCGGTCGGGCGATGCGCCGGTCCAGTTCCGTCGCGTACGGGTGGCCGGTGACCTTCTCGATGAGCAGCCCGGCGACGATGTAGCCCATGTTGGTGTAGTGCTGCCTCGTGCCGGGGTCGAACTCGCGGGGGTTGTCGAGGCCGAGCCGGACCAGCTGTTGCGGGGTCCACCTGTCGTACCGGTGGGCGAGTTGCCACTCGATGTCGTCCGGCACGCTGGGGCTGGGTAGGCCGCTGGTGTGGTCGAGCAGCTGCCGGACGCTGACCGTCGGGTAGTCGGCGGGGAGCAGCCCCGGCAGGAGCCGCTGCACCGACGCGTCGAGGTCGAGCCGGCGTTCGGCCACGAGTTGCAGCACCATGGCCGCGGTGAAGGTCTTGGTGACGCTGCCGACCCGGAACCGGGCGTGTGGCGGTACGGGTTGCTGGCTGCGCAGGTCCCGTACGCCGGTGGTGCCGGTCCAGCAGCCGTCCGGCGTGGTGATCCTGACCTGGGCGCTGGTGGCGTCGGCGTCGGGCAGCCCGGCTATCGCCTGCCGGACGGGGGTCGGGTCGAGGGTGCCGGGCCGGCAGTCCGGAGCTGCGCGCCGGTCACCGACGGTGGAGGTGGGAGCGGCGAAGGCGAGCGTCCCGGGTGCCGTAACGCCGAGCAGGGCGCCGAGCGTGGTGGCGACGAGGACCGTACGCCGATTCATGATCTTCATGGTGTCGAGCCTGCCGGTCACGGGGAGCGACGGCATCGGGGACAGCCCCCCACGGCACCCGGATCGTCGGCTCGGGGAGACCACCCCGGGGCCGACGGCCCGCCGAGCGTCCACCGTGCCCGTGCCCGCGCCCGGAACCCGCCCGGCACCCAGGTCGACCCTGCCCGCAGACCGTCGCCCGACGAGGTCAGGGACAGGTCAGCCGTAGTAGCGGCGGAGTTCCCGGGTGAGCACCTTGCCGGTGGCGTTGCGCGGCAGGTACTTCACGAAGATCACATCCCGGGGTACGGAGAACCGGGCCAGGTAGTGCCGGACGTACTCGCGTACCGCCTCGGGGTCGAGGGTCTCGCCGGGGTGCAGGGCGAGGAACGCGGCGAGCCGTTGCCCGTACTCCGGATCGGGTACGCCGAGCACGGCGGCCTCGCGGACCTGCGGTAGCCGGGCGAGCAGGTCCTCCAACTCGGACGGGAACACGTTCTCCCCACCGGAGACGATCATGTCGTCGGCCCGGCCGTCGACGAAGACCAGCCCGTCGGCGTTGACCCGGCCGAGGTCGCCGGTGTCGAGCAGCCCGTCGTGGATCTCCCGGCGGGCCCCCGAGGTGTAGCCCTCGAACAGCATCTCGTTGCCGACGAAGATCCGGCCGACCCGCCCGGCCGGCACCGGCTTCCCGTCGTCGCCGAGGAGTTCCAGTCGGGTGCCGTGCGGGGGGCGACCGGCGGTGGTGGGTGCCTGGCGCAGCTCGGCGGGGCCGGCGATGGCGGCCCAGGAGACCTCCGTCGAGCCGTACAGGTTGTAGAGGACGTCGCCGTAGGTGTCCATGAACCGGGTGGTGAGGTTGCCGGGCAGCGCCGAGCCGCTGACCGCGACCACCTTCAGCGCCGGCCGGGGCTCCGGTGGCGGCACGTCGAGCAGGCGTTGCAGCATCACCGGTACGGCGAACAGCGCCTGGCACCGGTGGGTCACGAGCGCGTCCAGCGTGGCGGCCGGGTCGAACCGGCGGTGCAGCACGATGGTGGCGCGCAGCGCGAAGGCGACCTGGAGTGCCGCGTACCCCCAGGTGTGGAAGATCGGGGCGGCGATCAGCACGGTGTCGTGGGTGTGCAGCGGGATGCGGTCGATGATGGACACCAGCGGGCCGAAGCCGGTCGGGACGGGCCGGCGGGCGCCCTTGGGTGTGCCGGTGGTGCCGGAGGTCAGCACGATGGTCCGGCCGTCGTGGGCGGGCGGGGTGAGCCGGTCGGCGGGGAGCGCGGCGGCGATCAGGGCGTCGAGGCCGGCTTCGTCGACCCGGTGCACCTCGGCGGGGACGCCGAGGACCCGCTCGGCGAACTCGGTGTCGTGCACCAGCAGCCGCAGCCGTTGCTCGTCGGCGACGGTGGCGAGTTGCGCGGCGGACAGTCCGCTGTTGACCAGCACCGCGTCGGCGCCGAGCAGGGTGGCCGCGACGATGCCCTCGATGAGCCCGTGGTGGTTGCGGCACAGCAATCCGACCCGGTCCCCGGCCTGTACGCCGAGCACGCTGCGCATCGACCGGGCCAGTCGTTCGGCCCGGTCGAGCAGTTCCCGGTAGGTGAGTTCGTGGCCGTGCTCGTCGACGACGGCGACCCGGCCCGGGTCGCGGGCGGCGGCCTGCCGCAGTTCGCCGGCCATGCCCCAGCCCCACTGGCGCAGTGCGGCGAGTTGCGAGGCGACCCGGACGGGGTGCCCGGGGGTGAGCAGTCCCCGCCTGGTCAGTGTGGCCACGATGAACGGCAGGTCCATCCGGCGACCTCCTTCGGGGTACGACGTGGGGCCGGCCGGGGCCCTCACCAGGGATTCCTTTCCGATCATGCGTCGTCGCCGGCCGACCGCCCAGTCGACGTCGCCCGTGGTGGACGGGCGGTGACGGGGCGGTCGACCGGTGGCGACGGTCAGCGGATCTGGATGCCGGAGATGGCGCGGGAGATGACCAGCCGTTGGATCTCGGAGGTGCCCTCGAAGATGGTGTAGATCTTGGCGTCCCGGTACCAGCGTTCGACCGGGTGGTCGCGCAGGAAGCCGGCCCCGCCGAGGAGCTGCACGGCCCGGTCGGTCACCGAGACGGCCACCTCACCCGCCTTGAGTTTGGACATCGAGCCTTCGCCGGCGGTGAACGGCCGGTTGTTGCGGCCCATCCAGGAGGCCCGCCAGACCAGCAGCCGGGCGGCGTCGATCTCCATCTTCATGTCGGCCAGGGCGAACGCGACGGCCTGGTTGGCGATGATCGGCCGGCCGAACTGGACCCGGTCCTTGGCGTAGTCGAGGGCGTACTCGTAGGCGGCGCGGGCGACGCCGAGCGCCTGCGCGCCGACGGTCGGCCGGGACAGCTCGAAGGTGCGCATCGCGGCCTGGCCGCTGGACCGCTGGCCGGACCGGGCCCGCGCCAGCCGCTCGTCCAGCGCGTCCTTCCCGCCGAGCAGGCAGCGCCCCGGCACCCGGACGTCGTCGAGGAAGACGTCGGCGGTGTGCGAGGCGCGCAGGCCCAGTTTCTTGAGCTTGCGGGTCGCGTGCAGCCCGGCCGTCCCCGGCGGTACGACGAACGCGGCCTGCCCACGGGAGCCCAGCTCGGGGTCGACGGAGGCGGTGACCACGTGCACCCCGGCGATCCCGCCGTTGGTGGCGTACGCCTTCTGCCCGGTCAGCACCCACTCGTCGGTGGCCTCGTCGTAGACGGCTCTGCTGCGCATGGCGGAGACGTCGGAGCCGGCCTCCGGTTCGGTGGTGCAGAACGCGGCGACGGCGGGGGCGTCGACGGTGCCGAAGCACTGCGGCACCCATTCGACCATCTGGTCGGGGGTGCCGGTGCCGTAGATGGCGGCGACGGCGAGTGAACTGCCGAAGATGCTCAGCCCGATGCCGGCGTCGCCCCAGAAGAGTTCCTCACTGGCGATCGGCAGGGACAGCCCGGTGGGGTCGGCCCAGCAGGTGGCGAGGAACTCGAAGCCGTACAGGCCGATCTTCGCCGCCTCCTGGATGATCGGCCAGGGGGTCTCCTCCCGGGCGTCCCACTCGGCGGCGGCCGGGCGCACGACCTCGGCGGCGAAGCCGTGCACCCAGTCCCGCAGATCCCGCTGTTCCTCGTTCAGGTCGAGCGAGAACTCGGTCATCGTCAGGCCTTGGGGATGTCGAACAGGTTGGCGATGTTGGCGGCCAGGCCCAGGTCGCCCTTGGCCTTCAGCTTGCCGGTCATGAACATCATCACCGGGTTGGCCCCACCGGAGACGATCCTCAGGAACTCGACCGGGCCCATGGTGAGGGCGAGCTTGGGGTCGTGCTGCGGCGGCTCGTTGACGGTGCAGGTGCCGTCGGCGATGACGATCTCGTAGGTGTCGGTGCCACCGTCGGGCCGGCCGGTGATGTTCCAGTGGATGACGGCGCTGGTGGTGCCGGCGCGGTCGGCGCGGAAAATCTGCGGCATCCGACCGAAGACCTCGCTGAGCACCTTGCCGCGCAGGTCGCCGGACATCACCTCGGCGATCTTGTCGTCCGGGGTGGACTTGACCAGCTGGGCGAACTCCTTGGGGCCGAAGTTGGCGAAGTTGGCCGGGTCGAAGTCAGTCATGGGAGTGGCACCTCTCGGGGCGGACGATTTCGGTTACTCAAGCGTAACCTTACGCACGAGTAGGTATGCTCGCAAGAGTGTCCAGCACACCCAGCTTCAAGCGCCTCCCCCGGGCCGTACGCGAGCAGCAGATGCTCGACGCGGCCGTCAAGGTCTTCTCCCGACGCGGCTTCCACGCCGCCAGCATGGACGAGATCGCCGAGGACGCGGGCATCTCCAAGCCGATGGTCTACGCCTACCTCGGCACCAAGGAGGAGCTGTTCATCGCCTGCCTGCACCGGGAGACCGCCCGGATGATGCTGGCCATCGCGGGGGCCGCCGCCCCCGACCTCCCGCCCGACCAGCGGCTCTGGCGTGGGCTGCGGGCCTTCTTCGGCTTCGTCGGGGCGCACCGCGACGGCTGGGCGGTGCTCTACCGGCAGGCCCGGGGCTCCCAACCGTTCGCCACCGAACTGGCCGCGATGCGCGCCCGGCTGGTCGAGGTGGTCGCCGGGATGCTCGACCACGCGCTGCGCGCCCGGGGCCGGGAGGTCGCCGCGACCGAGCTGGAGGTCGTCGCGTACGCCCTGGTCGGCGCGAGCGAGTCGCTTGCCGACTGGCTGGCCGACCACCCCGAGGCCGAGCCGGAGAAGACCGCCACCCGGATGATGAACGTCGCCTGGCTCGGTGCGGCCCAACTCCTCGACGGCGTCACCTGGCGGCCCCCGACGGACTGACCGCCCCACCCGCCCACCCCGGACCCCCGGACTGACCGCCCCACCCGCCGACCCCGGACGCCTGGACCGACCGCCCCACCCGCCGGCCCCGGGCCGGTGCGTGGCCCGTTCCCGGCCCCACCTGGCCGGACTGGTCAGTGGTGGCCGGCGGCGCGGCGGCGGGCCCGCAGGCGCAACCAGCGGGCCAGCTCCATCAACCCGGTCACGGCCAGGGAGAGGCCGATGCCGACGATCAGCCCCCGGACCGGATCGCGTTCGAAGGCCAGCCCGCCGAAATAGCCGAGCAGCCCGCAGTACAGGCTCCAGATGACGGCGGCGACGGCGTCGAAGACCAGGAACCGGGAGAGCGGATACCGGACGGCACCCATGGTCAGGGTGACGGCGGTCCGGCCGCCGGGGACGAAGCGGGAGGTGGTGAGGATCGAGCCGCCCCGCCGGTCCACCGCCCGCCGGGCCCAGTCCGAGCCGCTCCGGCGGCGGCTGCCGTCGGGCAGCCGGGACAGCCGGTGCGCGCCGCCACCCCGACCGATGCCGTACGAGACGTGGTCGCCGCTGAGCGCGCCGAGGGCCGCCACCGCGATCACGGCGGTCAGGTTCGGCTCGCCGCTGGCCGCGAACACCCCGGCGGTGATCAGGACGGTCTCGCCGGGCACCGCCGGGAAGAAGGCGTCGACCGCGGTCACCACGAAGATCACCAGGTACACCCAGGGTGAGGTGACGGTGTGGTGGAGCAGGTCGAGCACCGACTGCATGCCCTCATGCTCGACGCTGCGCCGCCGGCCCGGGGCGGAGTCGCCGGATCAGGGCCGCCGGGCCGGGGCGGAGTCGCCTGGATCGGGCCGCCGGGCCGGGGCGGAGTTGCTGGATCAGGGCCGCCGGGCCGGGGCGGAGTCGCCTGGATCGGGCCGCCGGGTTGGTCCGGTGGATCAGGTCTTCTGCGGGACCTGGTCGCTGGTCGGGGCCGGGAGCGGATCGCCGGACGGCGGGGTGTGCTCCCGCTTGTCGGCGGCGGTGGGACCGTGCGAGGTGAGCACCACCGGGGCGGCCAGCGCCCCGGCCACCGCCGCCGGCCAGTCGGTGGGCGTGGGGTCGTACACCGGGCGGGTCCGCAGCAGACGGGCGGTGAGGGCCGCCTGCCGGTCCAGGTCGCCGGGTGGGCCGGGGTGCAACCGGTCGACACCGTCGTAGCGGCGGCAGATCCGCAGCGCCGGGCGGGTCGGGTCGGGGTGGGTCAGGTCGAGGTGGGTGAGGGCGAGGCCGTCCACCCCACCGGCCACGTCCAGGGCGTACCGGTGGGCGACGGCGTCGAAGTGGCCGAAGCGGAACCGGCCCTGCCACGGGTTGGTCGGGTTGTGCGGATCGGTCAACGGCAGGGCCCGGTCCTCGGTGACCAGCGGACCGGGCCCGTGCCGGGTGGTGACCGTCCGCACCACCCCCAGCCGGTACGCCGACCCGGCCGCCCCCGCCTCGGCGAGCAGCGCCTCGGCGTTGGCGAAGGTGGTGGTGCTCCACGTGGTGTACGGGTGGAAGCCGTGCCACTCGTCCAGCAGCACCCCCTGTGCCCCCTCGAAGACGCAGGTCCCCGCCCGCAGCACCCCGGCCAGGTATGACCGGTCGACGATCGCCACCCGGTCGGCGAAGCCGGTGAACGCCGGCAGGCAGTCCGCCACCGGTGGGGCGTCCAGCGGACCGAGTTCGGCGGTCAGCCGGTCCCGCAGCACGGTGAGCCGGCGGCGCAGCAGTTCCGGGTCCCGGCAGTCGGCCACCCGGGGCGCCTCGTCGGGGTGGGCGAGCCCGTACCGGACGGACTCGCCCACCCCCAGCCCGCAGGAGCCGTGCCGGGCGGCCCCCCGGGCGATCTCCCGGAGCCGGTTGGCGGCCCGGTGGTACGGCGTGGCCAGCAACGCCTCCCCGTCGACGGTGAGCCGGTCGAGGGCGTCGGGCACCCCGACCGAGGCGAGGTGGTCGGCCTCGGCGGCCAGCGCCAGCGGGTCCACCACCTGCTGCCGGGCCAGGTGGGTGCGTACCCCCGGGTGGAACGTCCCCGCCCCGAACTGGGCGAACGTGTGGTGCCGGCCGTCGGGCAGCACCACGTTGTGGGCGGCCTGCGCACCCCCGTTGAACCGCACCACGGTGTGCACGTGGCGGGTCGCGCAGAGCCAGTCCACGACGGTGCCCTTGCCGGCGTCGCCGTAACCGAGGTCGACCACGATCACGTGCCGGCCCGGTCCGGTCCCGTTCGGTCCCGACGGGACCGGACCCGGCCGCCGGGTCGCGGGGGCGGGGACGTCGGTCACAGCCGGGTCACCCCACCGGCGTGGCGCGACCCGGTCGGGGCCGGCAGCGTGGAGACCTCGGTACGCCGGCCGCCGGCCAGCGGGGCCAGCGCCTTCGACACCGTGCCGCCGGCGGTGGAGCCGGCCCGGTCCAGGTCGCGCAGCCCCTCGTCGAGGTCGATGGCCTGCTCGCCGAGGCCGACGGTGAGCGCGATGGTCTCGCAGACCGCGTCCAGGTCGTCGAGGACGACGGCGCGCTGCCCGAGCAGGTCCCGCCAGAAGTCGAGCACCTTGGCGTTGCCGGCGTAGTGGCTGCCGGCGGGGAGCAGGTAGTAGGTGTCCCAGCGGCGGGTCACCTCGTCGACGATCTGCCGCAGCGGCACGTCCTCGCCGAGGTCGTCGCCGATCAGCCGGCGCACCTCCCGCCGGCTCACCCGGGGGTACGCCAGCTCGTCGCCGATGATGAACAGGTAGCCGCGCCGCCCGCGCTTCTCCCAACTGTCGGTGACCGTGTGCCGGGCCATGAAGTACATCGCCAGCTCGTACGACTCGGTCATCTGACCGCCGCCGCCGCCCTCCAGCACGATCCGGCCGAGGTCGGCGTCCATCCGGTTGTCCGACTCGAACTGCCCCACCTGCAACGGCACCCGGTCGCAGGTGGCGTCGCCGATCGCGCCGAACATCACCTGCGGGTCGCGGGCGTAGCCCTGGCGCAGCAGCAGCCCGAGCAGCTGCGGCAGCTTGGCCTGGAGGGTACGGGGCACGTGCCCCATCGAGCCGGTCACGTCGAACAGCACCGCGATGGGTGTCGACTGCGGGTGCTCGGCGTTGTCGCGGCTCTCCCGCAGGGCGTCGCGCGGGTCGAGCGCCGGGTGCACGGTGCGGGCCCCGCTGTCGCTGTAGGAGAACGCGCTGGTGCCCTTCTTCTTCCGGTAGCGGTCGGCGGCGTCGTACACGTCGGTGGACCAGATTCCGCTGCCCATGGCAGCCTCCCTAGGGGTTGAGGGTGAACGGTCGGAAGGTGCGTGGCCCGTAGAGCCGGTCGAGCACCTCGTCGAGTTCGCCCAGCAGTCGCCAGGCGTCGTCGGGTCGGGCGGCCAGCGCCGGGCGGCGGCAACCGTCGGCGAAGGCGCGTAGTTCACGGGGGGCACGGTCGCCCATCAGCCAGCTCATGCATGCCGCGGCCATCGCCAGGTCGGTGCCGGGGCCGGCGGGCCGCCGCGCGGTGACCTCCGGCGGGTACCAGTCCTCGTGCCCGGGGACCAGCGCCGGGACGGTGCCGCCGTCGACGGCGGAGAAGCACCAGTCGACGATCACCACGCCGTGCGCGTCCGGCTCGATCAGCACGTGCCGGGGGAGCACCGCGCCGTGCACCACGCCGGCCCGGTGGGCCAGGCCGAGGGCGACCAGCAGCCGCCGCCACATCCAGGCCGCGTCCCGGGCGTCCAACCCGTCGGGGTACGCCCGGCGTACCGCGTCGAGGTCGTGCAGCCCGGGTACGGCGGCGAGCACGGTGATCCGGCGTTCGGCCCCGTTGGCGGCGTCCCGGTGTCGGAAGGTGTCGACCAGTCGGGGCACGTACGGCAGGTGGCGCGGGTCGCCGCGTTCCTCGATCTGCCGCAGGGCGTGCGCCTCGCGGGCCAGCAGGTCGTTGTCGGCCGGGTCGCGGGGCAGCTTGAGCAGGCGGTCGGCCCCCACGTCGTAGAGGTCGGCGAGGTCACCGACGTGGGCGAGCGCCCCGAGCCGGTATCCCCCGAGCACGACGGTGGCCGGGTCGGTGGCGGCGCGGCCGTCCGGTGCCTGTCGGCCGGCGGTGGCCGTCGGGTCGCCGGGGGTGCCGGTCGGGTCGCCGGGTGCCGGGGTCCGGGTGGCCTGCCAGCGGGTGGTGACCTGGATGAACGCGTCGGTGGCGGCGGCGCGTACCTGATGGTCGAGCGCGCCCAGCCGGTCGGGGTGCAGGGCCGCGACCAGCTCGCGGTAGCGCTGCGCCGGGGTGTCGACGCCGAACAGGTCGGCGTCGGTGCGGGCCGCCGTGACCAGCCGGATCGCCTCGTCGGTCCTCACCGGACGGTCTCCTCCCGGGCGGGGCGCAGCAGCGCCGGGTGCAGCAGCCGGGCGTCGCCGGCCCGGTAGAGCCGGGCCCGGGGGCCGCCCCGGGCGCCGCCGCGTTCGGTGTTGCCGCCGGTGCTCTCGACGAAGCCGGGGACGGAGAGCACCTTGCGGTGGAAGTTGCCGGCGTGCAGCGGGTGCCCCCAGACCGTCTCGTAGACGCCGCGCAGCTCGGCGATGGTGAACTCGGGGCCGAGGAAGCGGGTGGCCAGCGGGGTGTATTCGAGCTTGGAGCGGGCCCGTTCCAGCCCGTCGTCGACGATCCGGGCGTGGTCGAAGGCGAGCTGCCGGCTGGGCAGGGCGGTGACCGGCAGCCACCCGGCCTCGTCGGCGTCGCTGTCGGCGACCGGGTCGGGCAGGTCGGGGGCGAAGGCGAGGTGGGCGACGGAGACGATCCGCATCCGGGGGTCCCGGTCGGGGGCACCGTAGCTGGCGAGTTGTTCCAGGTGGACCCGGCGCAGCCGGTCGCCACCGAGGCCGGTCTCCTCGGCGAGTTCGCGGCGGGCCCCGGTGGTGAGGTCCTCGTCGGGCTGGACGAAGCCGCCGGGCAGCGCCCAATGCCCCTGGTAGGGGGGTTGGCCACGCCGGATCAGCAGCAGGTGCAGCGCGCCCTCGCGGATGGTCAGCGCCACCACGTCCACGGTGATCGCGGTCGAGGGGTAGGCGCTGGGGTCGTATCCGGCGAGGAAGTCCTGCTCGTTCACGGCGTCCCTCTCAGGTTGAGAATTACTCGATCTGAGAACAACCTAGCTCACGAAACGGCGGTGGGCAACCGCCGTGCGTCGTTCAGCGGACGGTGCCCACCAGGTGCGGGCGGCCGGTCCGGGTGTCGTGCAGGGCGAAGTCCCAGCCCGGGGCGGCGCTGAACGCCACCGTCGACGGCAGCGGCACCGGCAGCTTGAACCCCACCTCCACGGTGTACGCCTCCGGCAGCCGGCTCTCCAGGGCGGCCAGGCAGCGCGCCTTGCTCCACATGCCGTGCGCGATCGGCCGGGGGAACCCGAACAGCCGCGCCCCCAGCCGGGAGGTGTGGATCGGGTTGTGGTCCCCGGAGACCCGGGCGTACTCCGTACCGACGCGGGGGGTGAGCCGCCAGTGCGCGGTGGCGGCCGGCGGCGCGGGGCGCCCACCCGGGTCACGCCCGGCACCCCCGCCGGCCCCGCGCTTCCGACCGAGGTACGTCGACACCCCGCGCCACACCTCCTCGCCACCGACCGAGCCGACCAGGACGACGTCGACCTGCCGCCCCCGGGCGTGCGGCCGGAGATTCTCGGCGTACGCGACGAAGTCCCACGGTTCGTCGGTCCGGACCGGGCGGTGCACGGTGATCCGGTTGCCCACGTGCACCACCCCGGCCAGCGGGAACGGGAACTCCGGCAGGGTCATCAACCGCAACGCCAGCGGGAACCCCAGCACGTGCGGGTAGGTCGCCGGCAGCGTGTCGGCCAGCCGGAAACCGCACACCCGGTCGTACCCGGCGAGGTGGGCCCGGTCGACGGTGACCCCGGCGACGGCCAACTCGACCGGGGGTGCGGCGTCCGGCCGGCGGGACCTGCCGATGCCGGGCAGCGCGTCGCGCAACGCCCGCCGGTAGAGCGCGCCCGGTCGGGGCAGACCGGGCAACTCCACCCGGGCCCGCCCGGCCCGCGCCGCCAGGTCCCCGTCGGCGTGCCCCGCGGTCGGACCCGCCGGACCCCCGGTGGCGTACGCCGACAGGTCCGTGGTGGCGGGTGTCGTCGGATCCTCGGGTGCCGGCGGACCCCCGGAGGCGTACGCCGACAGGTCGTGGGTCTCGTCGACGCTGCGGTCGGGTCCCGGGCCGGCGGCGCGGGCGGCGGCCAGCGCGGCCGGTGAGATGACCTCCGTCGGCCCCTCGATCAGGTCGCCGACCGACAGTTCGCCGTCGCCGGACTCCTCGGGTCGGTTCCTGCGCCGCGCCATCACGCCCCCAGCAGACTCTGGCCGCAGACCCGGACCACGTTGCCGCTGACCGCGCCCGAGGCCGGCCAGGCCAGCCAGCCGATCGTCTCGGCGACGTCCACCGGCAGGCCGCCCTGCGCCAGGCTGTTCATCCGGCGACCCGCCTCCCGGACCACCAGCGGGATACGGGCGGTCAGCCGGGTCTCGATGAAGCCGGGGGCGACCGCGTTGACGCTGATCCCCCGCCCGGCCAGTGCCGGGGCGAGCGAGTCGACCAGGCCGATCACCCCGGCCTTGCTGGTCGCATAGTTGGTCTGGCCCCGGTTGCCGGCGATCCCGGCGATCGACGAGACGGCGACCAGCCGGCCGCCCTCGGGGATCAACTCCCGTTCCAACAGCACGTCGTTGATCCGTTCCTGACTGGAGAGGTTGACGTCGAGCACCGCGTCCCACCGGTCGGCGTCCATCCGACCCAGCGTCTTGTCGCGGGTGATGCCGGCATTGTGCACCACCACGTCGACCCGGCCGTGCCGCTCGGCCAGGTGGTCGGCGAGCCGGGTGGGGGCGTCCGCCGTGGTGAGATCGAGCTGTACGGCGGTGCCGCCGATCTCGTTGACGACCGCCGCGAGGGCGTCCCCGGCCGCCGGGACGTCCAGCGCGACGACCTGCGCGCCGTCGCGGGCGAGTACCCGGGCGACCGCCGCGCCGATGCCCCGGGCCGCGCCGGTGACCAGTACCACCTGCCCGGCCAGCGGCCGGTTCCAGTCCGCCGGTACGACGGCCGGCCCGGTGCCGACCCGGACCACCTGCCCCGAGACGTACGCGGAGCGGCCGGAGAGCAGGAACCGCAGGGTCGCCTCCAGGCTGGTCGGGGTGCCGGCGTCACCGGTCGCGGTGACGTGGACCAGTTGCGCGGTGACGCCCCGACCGAACTCCTTGCCGATGCTGCGGGTCAGCCCCTCCAGGGCCCGCTGGGCGGTGGCCTCCCGGGGTGAGCCGCACTCGGCCGGCGGGGTGCCCAGCACGATCACCCGACCGCTGGGCAGCACCGCACGGGCCTGCGGGTGGAAGAAGTCGTAGAGCTGGCGCAGGCCGGTGGAGTCGGTGATGCCGGTGGCGTCGTAGACCAGGGCCCCGAACCGGGCGGACGTCCCGCCCCCGGCCGGTGCGCCGCCGTTCCCCGCCCGCTCGTCCCGGCCTGCGGGTCCGTCGGCTGCGGCGGCGGCGTCGTCGTGCCCGGCGGTCGGCCCGTCGGCTGCGGCGGAGTCGTCGCGCCCGGCGGCGGGTGGGGCGGTGCCGGTGCCGGTGCGTACGTCGACCCCGGCGGCGGTGAGGATGGCGGCGACCGGGTCGGCGAGTCGGCCGCCGGTGGCCGCGCCGAGCAGGACCGGGCCGGGCAGCAGCGGGTCGCCGGGGCTGTGCCGGCGCAGTCGCGGTGGATCGGGCAGCCCGAGGCGCTTGACCAGCGCGCGGCCGGCCCCCGATTGGACGAAGCTCGCGTACCTGTCGGTCATGGGCGTAGCCTACTGGCCAGTAGGTTGTGGGCAAGTCCTGAAACGGAGGCGGGATCGTGCAGAGCATCCGGCGGGTCGCGGTCATCGGCGGCAACCGCATCCCCTTCGCCCGGTCCAACTCCCGGTACGCCAGCGCGTCCAACGCGGACCTGCTCGGCGCGGCGCTGGACGGGCTGATCGCCCGGTTCGGGCTGGCCGGGCAGCGGGTCGGTGAGGTGGTCGCCGGGGCGGTCCTCAAGCACTCGAAGGACTTCAACCTGACCCGCGAGGTGGTACTCGGCTCGAAGCTCGACCCGCACACCCCCGCGTACGACATCCAGCAGGCGTGCGGCACCGGCCTGGAGGCGGCGATCCTGGTCGCCAACAAGATCGCCCTCGGGCAGCTCGACGTGGGCATCGCCGGGGGCGTCGACACCACCTCCGACGCGCCGCTGGCGATCAACGAGGACATGCGCCGCACCCTGCTGAAGCTCAACAGCGCCCGAACCCTCGGCGAGCGGCTGAAGATCGCCGCGAAGCTCCGCCCGCACCAGCCGTTCCGGCCCGAGCTGCCGCGTAACGCCGAGCCCCGCACCGGGCTGTCGATGGGCGAGCACGCCGCCCGGACGGCGCTGCGCTGGCAGATCGACCGGCGCTCCCAGGACGAGTTGGCGCTGCGCTCGCACCAGCGCCTCGCCGCCGCGTACGACAGGGGCTTCTTCGACGACCTGATGACCCCCTATCTGGGGCTGACCCGGGACCAGAACCTCCGCCCCGACACCAGCCTGGAGAAGCTCGGCGCGCTCCGGCCGGTCTTCGGCACCCGGGGCCCGGACGCCGAACAGGCCACCATGACCGCCGGCAACTCGTCCCCGCTGACCGACGGCGCGTCCACCGTGCTGCTCGCCTCCGAGCAGTGGGCGCGCGAGCACCAACTGCCCGTACTGGCCTGGTTCTCCTGGTCGGAGACGGCGGCGGTGGACTTCGTGCACGGCGACGAGGGACTGCTGATGGCCCCCGCGTACGCGGTGCCCCGGATGCTGGACCGGGCCGGGCTGACCCTCCAGGACTTCGACTTCTATGAGATCCACGAGGCGTTCGCGTCGCAGGTGCTGGCCACCCTGACGGCCTGGGAGTCGGCGGAGTTCGGCAAGGACCGGTTGGGGCGGGACGCCCCGCTGGGCGCGATCGACCGGGACCGGCTCAACGTCACCGGCTCGTCGCTGGCCGCCGGGCACCCGTTCGCCGCCACCGGTGGCCGGATCGTGGCGACGCTGGCGAAGTTGCTCGCCGAGAAGGGCGGCGGTCGGGGACTGATCTCGATCTGCGCGGCCGGCGGGCAGGGCGTGACCGCCATCCTGGAGCGCTGACCGCAGGCTCCACCACCCGGCCGGGCCGCGGGATCGCCGCCGGGGCGGGACACGCACCCCATCGGGGGACGAACCACCCGAAGGCTCACTTTTACGTGCTGACCTCCGCAGGATGAGGGCGCTACTCGTCCCGTTCCAGGAGGTTTGTGGTGAAACGTAGCCGTTGGCTTCTCGCCGTGCTCTCCAGCGCGGCCCTGGCCCTCCTCCCCGGGGCCGCCCCGTCGGCCGGTACGCCGGGCGGCGCGGCCCGGACCGCCACGCTTGTCGACGACGCCTCCCGAGGGCCGGACGGCAACCGATCCGGCCACGGCGGGCAGCCCGCCACCCGCGCCGAGCAGCCCACCGCGCGCGCCGAGCACAGCCGGCCCCGCACCCCGCAGCCGCCGCCTGACACACCGGGCCTGTGCCGGCCCGGCCTGCCGCCGGACGCCCCGCAGACCACCCGGTTCTATGACGACAACCGGCTGCTCGGGCCGGCCGTACTGCCGACACAGTCCCCGGTCGGCCCGCTGCTCGCCGGCTACCGACGGTTCGGCGCGCAGAGCGAGTCCCAGTGGATCTCGAACTACACCCTCAACGGGGCCGGGACCACGCTGGTCTTCCCGCCGGAGAACGGTTTCTTCCTCGGCCCGGACGGCAAGCCGGTGAAGCAGCGGCAGACCATGCTGCCCGGTTACCGCCTCGACCGCTTCGGCTTCACCGGTGGCGCCTTCCTGGCCCCGCTCGGCACCCCGTTCAACTCCCGCTCCCTCGCCCCGCAGAGCCTGAACACCCCGCCCACGCCGCCGGCCACCACGCCGGCCGCACCGCTGGCGAACTACCACACCTACTGCGTACTCAAGCCGTTCGACGTCGACTCCGGCCCGATCGCCCCCTGGTTCGCGCAGCCCGGCATGGGCACCCAGTTCCAGCTCAACCCGGAGTACGTGCCGCAGGCCGGCAAGCTGCTGACCGTGCAGTGGTTGCTCGACCACCACGTCATCGTCGAGGAGTATCTGGGTGGGGACACCCCGCCCTGCCCGACCGACGCCGTGCCGCGTCAGGGTGGGGCGGGCGGCGGGCTGCGTGCCGCACCGGTCTGCTGATCCGTTGCCGTCCCTTCCCCGCCCCCTGGAGGTCACCGTGGACCGGCACGAGTTGCGTAACGCCCTCTTCGCGACCGGGATCTCCCCGGACGCCTTCGAGCTGGAGGGGGTGCACGAGCACGTTCCCCTGCCACCCGACTTCTGGTTCCTGCGCCGGTCCGCCGACGGGCGGTGGGAGATCGGGGCGTACGAACGCGGGGTGTACGACGTCCGCCTGGCCTACGACACCGAGCCGGAGGCGTGCGCGGGGCTGTGGCGGGCACTGACCGGTCGTCCCACCCCACCCTGACGTGCCGCCCGGCCCCGGCCTGGCCGGGGTGATCCCCTCATCGGGGGCGGAACAGCGGTGTACCGGCCCGCGCGATACCGCTGTTCCGCCTCGCGGGAGTCGATCAGTCCGCCCCGCTGGGATCGATCAGGTCGATCTCAGCGGACCGTGTTGTCGGGGCTTCCTACCGTGGTGTCAGCCCGCCCGGACGTCCTGGTGGCGGTGTCCCGTCGAGGAGTGTCATGCCCGGTCGTGCCCTGCTGCGTACCGCTGCCGTTGCCGTTGCCGTCGTGCTCGCGGCCGGCGGTTGTGCCCCCACCACGAGGGATGTCGAGGGACCCCCGGCGGTCGGGGCGGCCGGCGGCCCGGCGGGGTCGGGCCACGGGAGGACCGGCTCCGGCGACACCGGCACGGTCACCGACGGCGGGGCCCCGGGCGTGGGGATCAAGGAGGCCGACCCCACCGCCGGCCCTTCGACCGGCGGTCCCACCGGCAGCCCTTCGACCGGCGGTGGCGGGGACAGCGACGGCGTCAAGTCCGGTACGAAGGCGAACGGCCCCACCATCAGCTACTTCCGGGTCACCGACAAGCCGCGCTGCCCGGCCGGCACCACCGTCAATCCGATCGCCGGCGGCGGCGTGCTGATGGAGTGGCGGGTCGGCAACGTGACCTCGGTGGCCCTGTCGGTCGACGGCCCCGGCATCTACCGCGACGACTACCCGTCGGCCGGCAGCGAGGAGTTCACCTTTCCCTGCTCGGGCCGGGAGGGCGACATCCAGCGGCACACCTACACGTTGACGGCGCGCAACGCGTACGGCAAGCAGACCAAGACCATCGTGGTCACCGCACCGGTGCACGACATCCCGAAGGTCTGACGCTGATTTCCGTGGACCACGCGGCCCGGCCGGCTCCGCCCGCCGGAAAGGTACGGCCGAGGCGGCGACGCCGCTGGTAAAGTCCGGTCCGCACAGACCTTCATTGAGACACGTATTCCGACGGGGGAGTGGAGATGCGCCGACAGTCCGGAGCACCAGACGGGACGGTCATGTCGGCTATCTACCCCAGGGTGGCGTTCATCAATGGGCTCCCTCAATATCGGGATCGTCGCGCATGTTGATGCGGGAAAGACGAGCCTGACCGAGCGGCTTCTTCAGCACACCGGTGTCATCGACCAGGTCGGAAGCGTCGACGCCGGTAGCACCCAGACCGACTCCATGGAGATGGAGCGGCGTCGTGGGATCACCATCCGGTCGGCGGTGGTGTCGTTCACCGTTGACGGTCTTCCGGTCAATCTGATCGACACACCCGGGCATCCCGATTTCATCGCCGAGGTGGAGCGGGCGCTACGGGTGCTCGACGGCGCGATTCTGGTGGTCTCGGCCGTCGAGGGGGTGCAGGCCCAGACCCGGATTCTCATGCGGACGCTGGCCCGCCTGCGGATTCCCGTCCTCGCCTTCGCCAACAAGATCGACCGCGTCGGTGCCCGCTACCAGGAGTTGCTGGACGGCATCGGGGAGAAACTGACCCCTCGCCGGCTCGCGATGAGCACGGTGACCGGTCCCGGCACCGCCGGGGCGCGGGCGCTGCCCCTGCCGTTGTCCGCTGGCGGGCGGGCCGCGTCGGTGGCCGACCTGCTGGCCGAGGGGAGCGACGCGTTCCTTGAGTCCTACCTCGATGACACGACGCACCTCACCGAGGGCGACTACCGCGCGGAGCTGACCCGCCAGGTGCGGCAGGCGCGGGTGGTGCCGGTGTACTTCGGCTCGGCCATCACCGGCGAGGGCGTGGGCGAACTGCTGCGGGCCGTCCGGGAGTTCCTCCCACCGTCGGTCGGCGACCCGGTGGCGCGGTTGCGGGCGAGCATCTTCAAGATCGACTGGGCGCCCGGCGGCGAGAAGGTCGCCTACGCGCGGGTGTACTCCGGCCGGCTCACGGCCCGCGAACCGGTGGACACCTACCGCCGTGGCCGCACCGGCGAGGTGATCGGGGGAAACGGCAAGGTGACGTCGGTACGGGTCTTCGCCCAGGGCACCACCACCCACGAGACTTCCGCCGGGCCCGGCGACATCGCCAAGGTGTACGGGCTGGCACACGTGCAGGTCGGCGACCAGCTCGGTGCACCCGAAGGACTGCCATCCGGTGGCTTCTTCGCGCCGCCCAGCCTGGAGACCGTCGTCCGGGCCGCCCGACCCGCACAGAACGCGCAGTTCTACCAGCGCCTGCAACGGCTGGCCGAGGAGGACCCGCTGATCAACGTACGCCGCAACGAGGCGGACCGGACCGTCTCGGTGGCGCTCTACGGCGAGGTGCAACGCGAGGTCATCAAGGACCTGATGCTGGACCGGTACGGCATCGAGGTGGTCTTCGAGGAGACCACGACGGTGTACGTCGAGAAGGTGGTGGGCGTCGGCCACGGGCTGGAGGTGATCTGGCAGAACGAGTTCGCCGCCACCGTCGGCCTGCGGATCGCACCGGGCCCCACCGGCAGCGGAGTGCGGTACCGGATCGAGGTCGAGCCCGGTGGGCTGCCCGCCGCCTTCCACAGGGCGATCGAGGAGACCGTCCGGCAGACGTTGCAGCAGGGGTTGCACGGCTGGGAGGTCGTCGACTGCGTGGTCACGTTGACCGACACCGCGTACTGCAGCCCGATCACCTCGGCCGGCGACTTCCGCAAGCTCACCCCGCTGGTGCTGATGACGGCGCTGAGCGCGGCGGGGACAACGGTGCACGAGCCGGTCAACCAGTTCGAGGTGGAGGTGCCCGACGACTCGGTCCGCGCGGTCATGTCCCGGCTGACCGCCGCGCGGGCGATCGTGGACCAGTGCGACACCCACGGCCCGGTCAGCCGCCTGCACGGCACGATCCCCGCGAGCAGCGTCCACGACATCGAGCGGCAACTACCGGGCCTGTCCCACGGCGAGGGCGTCTTCGTCTCCGCGCTGAGCGGCCACCGCCGCACCACCGGCACCCCGCCGACCCGACGGCGCACCGACGGCAACCCGCTGCACCGCAGGGAGTACCTGGCACACGTACTCAAACGGGGGTGACCGGTCGCCCGGCTCGACGCGGACACCGGGTGGCACGCGACCGCCGCCCTGGTCGGCCCGACCAGGGCGGCGGTCGTCGGGTAGGCGAGAATGAGGTACGTGACGACGATCCCGAACGTGCTCGCCCACCGGTACGCCTCACCCGAACTGGTCGCCCTCTGGTCCCCGCAGGAGAAGGTCCGGATGGAGCGGCGGCTCTGGCTCGCCGTGCTCCGCGCCCAGCGGGACCTCGGCGTGGCGGTGCCCGACGGCGTGGTCGAGGCGTACGAGCGGGTGGTCGACCAGGTCGACCTGGCGTCGATCGCCGAGCGGGAGCGGGTCACCCGGCACGACGTGAAGGCCCGGATCGAGGAGTTCAGCGCGCTCGCCGGGCACGAGCACGTGCACAAGGGGATGACCTCCCGCGACCTGACCGAGAACGTCGAGCAGCTCCAGGTGCGCGCCTCGCTGGAGCTGATCCGCGACCGGGTGGTCGCGGCGCTGGCCCGGCTGGCCCGGCTCGCCCACGAGCACTCCGGCCTGGTGCTGACCGGTCGCTCGCACAACGTCGCCGCGCAGGCCACCACCCTGGGCAAGCGCTTCGCCTCGGCTGCCGAGGAACTGCTCATCGCGTACGAGCGGCTGGAAGACCTGATCGAGCGGTACCCGTTGCGCGGCATCAAGGGCCCGGTCGGCACCGCCGCCGACCAGCTCGACCTCTTCGACGGGGACGCGGAGAAGGTCGCCGAGCTGGAGCGTCGGGTCGCCGGTCACCTCGGTTTCGCCCGGGTGCTGGACAGCGTCGGGCAGGTCTACCCGCGTTCGCTGGACTTCGACGTGCTGTCCGCCCTGGCGCAGGTGGCTGCCGCGCCGTCGTCGCTGGCCACCACGATCCGGCTGATGGTCGGTCAGGAGTTGGCCACCGAGGGCTTCAAGCCGGGCCAGGTCGGCTCCAGCGCGATGCCGCACAAGATGAACACCCGGTCGTCGGAGCGGGTGAACGGCTTCGCGGTGATCATCCGGGGTTACCTGTCGATGGTCGGCGAGCTGGCCGGCGACCAGTGGAACGAGGGGGACGTCTCCTGCTCGGTGGTCCGCCGGGTGGCCCTGCCGGACGCCTTCTTCGCCGCCGACGGGTTGTTCCAGACCTTCCTCACCGTGCTCGACGAGTTCGGGGCGTACCCGGCGGTGATCAGCCGGGAGCTGGAGCGCTTCCTGCCCTTCCTGGCCACCACCAAGATCCTCGTCGCGGCGGTGCGCCGGGGCGTCGGCCGGGAGGTCGCCCACGAGGTGATCAAGGAGCACGCGGTCGCGGTCGCCCTCGCCATGCGGGAGAAGGGCGCCCCGGACAACGACCTGTTCGACCGGCTGGCCGCCGACTCCCGCCTCGGCCTCACCCGCAGCGAGATCGACACCCTCGTCGCCGACCCCGCCACCTTCACCGGTGCCGCCCAGGCCCAGGTGGACGCGATCACCCGCCGCATCACCACGGTCGTCACCGCCCACCCCGAAGCCGCCACCTACTCCCCACCCCCCATCCTCTAACCCCCCTTCCCCCTCCCCGCCCACCCCCCTTCCCCGCCCACCCGCCCTCCCCGCCCGCCTTCCCCGGTGATCAAGAGCTTTGCGTCACCAATAAAGATCAACCAGCCCCAAACCTCTTGATCACGCTCTCCGGGCCTGGCCAGGCGTCGGCTCTCCCCGGTGATCAAGAGGTTTGCGTCACTAATGGAGATCGAATTGGCGTAAACCTCTTGATCACCGGGGCGAAGGGGCGGGGCCGAGGGGGTGGGGGCAAGGGGGTGGGTTAGGGGGTGGGGGTTTCGGGGGCGGAGGTGAGGTTGGGGGCGCTCGCCGGTTCGGCGATGCCGCCGGGGGCTTCGGTGAAGCCGGGGTCGTGGGCGGTCTCGGCGGCGATGAGGGGCTGGTCGTGCGGCATCACGTCGGGGACCTTGGGTGCCACGATCACCGCGGTGCCGTAGGCGCAGATCTCCATCCACATCTCGCCGCAGTCGCGGCTGTCGAAGCGCATTCCCACCACGGCGTTCGCGCCGATGCGCAGGGCCTCCTCGCCGAGCCGGGCCACCGAGTCGGTACGCCAGCGGGTGAGGTTGTCGGGGGCCATCGGGTCGTACGCGCCGCCGCGCAGGTTCTTGACCCCCTCGCGGTACGGGTTCCGGGTCCGCGCCATCGACGACACCACTTCGCCGAGGATCTGGCGGATCTCGTAGCCGGGCAGTTGATCCGTCGTCACGACCAGCACGGTTCCGATGCTGTCAGTAGTCGCAGAGCGTCGGAGCGTGCCGTGTGTGGCTGGTCGGATGCTGCAAAACGAGGCGGCGCGGACGGCCGGCACGCGACCGGCCATCCGCACCGCCCGGGGTGGTAACCGTCAGACACCGGCCGTCGAGGTGATCCAGGCCCGGTTGTACGCGACGCTGCCGTAGTTCTGGATGCTGGACCCGTCGGCGGTGGAGGCGACGCCGACCTGCCTGCCGTCGTAGAACTGGGGGCCGCCGGAGTCGCCGCGCCACGCGTTGCCGTTGACCCGGGTGCTGCGGATCGCTTGGCCGCCGTACGCGTCGCTGGCGTTGGTGCTGGTCACCCGCACCGAGGCGGTCTTGAGCTGGCTGGACGCCCCGCAGCCGCTGTAGCAGGTCATGCCCCAGCCGTAGATGGTGTTGGTGGAGCCGACGGGCGGGTTGCTGCCGGCCAGGCTGACCGGGGTGTTGGTGACGGTGCTGGCGAGCCGCAGCAGGGCGAGGTCGTTGCGGGTGTAGGAGGCGCTGACCGTACGGGTGGTGCCGCCGGAGGCGTAGTAGACGCTGCCGACCCGGACGGACATGGTGCCGCTGACGCAGTGCCGCGCGGTGAGTACCCACTGGGCGGCGATGACGCTGCCGGAGCAGGTGAACGACCCGTTGCTGAAGACGGCGGCGGCCCAGGGGGCGGAGGAGACGGTGCTGCCGCCGATGATCGGCTGTGGGCCGGCCGGGGCGGCGGTGGCCCCGGAGGCGGCGACGAGGACACCGGCGAGGGCGGTGGTCAGCACCGCGAGCGTGGAGCGGAGGCGCATGTCGGGGGACTCCTTCGGCTCGGGCCCGGGATCGCCGGGCCGGGTCGGCCGCCGGGGCGGGGGTGGCCCGCCGGTACGGCGACCATGCATCGACACTTGGCGATAGAGGTTAGGGGTGGCCCGGCTCGTTCACAAGATTCTGATCTGGATCGGTCGATGTGACAGAGCTGACCCACGACGCGCTCGTCCCTGTTTGTCGGATACCGGTCGCAAATCTGGCGTTGGACCACGTATTGCCTGCTCAGGACGGGTGTGTGGAGGCGACGCGTCGACAATCGGCAACAAAACCGCATCAGAGCGGCAACGAACGGATCTCGGCCGCCCGTCCGGACGACCGGTAACGTCGATCACTGCCTGAACTGCGCCCGGCCGGTGCGTCCGGACCGGAATCTGCCAGGTACGCTGGCCTCGCTCGCCCGTAGTGGGCCGGCACCCAACTGCGTACACAGTCAGGAGTGCCCAGTGCCTCGCGTCGTCGTCGACGTCATGCTCAAGCCCGAGATCCTCGATCCTCAGGGCCAGGCCGTCGCAAACGCGCTGCCGCGGCTCGGCGTCAGTGACGTCGCCTCCGTCCGGATCGGCAGGCGGATCGAGATCGAGTTCACCGGCGAACCGGACCTGGACCGGGCCCGGGAGATCGCCGACAAGCTGCTCGCCAACCCCGTCATCGAGGACTTCACGGTCCGGGTCGAGGCCGACGAGACCGCGGACGCGCACTCGTGACCGCCCGGGTCGGAGTGGTGACCTTCCCCGGCTCGCTGGACGACGGGGACGCCGCCCGCGCCGTGCGGATCGCCGGCGCGGAGCCGGTCCGGCTCTGGCACGGTGACCCGGAGCTGCACGGGGTGGACGCCGTCGTCCTCCCGGGTGGCTTCTCCTACGGCGACTACCTGCGTTGCGGGGCCATCGCCCGGTTCGCCCCGGTGATGGAGACCCTGGTCGACGCCGCCCGGGGCGGCCTGCCGGTGCTCGGCATCTGCAACGGCTTCCAGATCCTCTGCGAGGCCCACCTGCTGCCCGGCGCGCTCACCCGCAACCAGCACCTGCACTTCCGCAACCGGGACCAGGTCCTCCGGATCGAGGCGGTCGGCACCGCCTGGACGAACACCTTCCAGTCCGGCCAGGAGATCCTCATCCCGGTCAAGAACGGCGAGGGCTGCTACGTCGCGGACACCGCCACCCTCGACGCACTGGAGGCCGAGGGGCGGGTCGTCGCCCGTTACGTCGGCGGCAACCCGAACGGTTCGCAGCGGGACATCGCCGCGATCACCAACGCTGCCGGCAACGTGGTCGGCATCATGCCCCATCCGGAGCACGCGGTCGAGGCGCTCACCGGCCCCTCGCTGGACGGCCTCGGCTTCTTCACCTCCGTGCTCAAGCACCTGGTGGGGACGCCGGCGTGACGGTGCGCGGCGGGAACATCGGTCGGCTCCACCGCCCCACGGGCGGGTACGAGCGCAGCGAGGAGAGGTCATGACCACCCACCAGGACCCGGCCGTTCGGGCAGCCGCGGGCTCCGGCCCGGCGGAGCCGCACGCGGCTGTCGCGCCCCCGGCCGGCACAGCCGCAGCCGGCCGGCACAGCGGTCCGGCACCGGCCATCGACTGGACGGACGGCGTGGACACCGTGCAGCGGGCCACCACCACCGGCGACGAGCTCCAGCCGTACGCCGAGCTCGGCCTGCGCGACGACGAGTACGACCGGATCCGGCACATCCTCGGCCGCCGCCCCACCCAGGCCGAGCTGGCCATGTACTCGATCATGTGGAGCGAGCACTGCTCCTACAAGTCGAGCAAGGTGCACCTGCGCCAGTTCGGCGAGAAGGCCCCGCCCAGCGACCGGCTGCTCGCCGGCATCGGGGAGAACGCGGGCGTCGTCCGGGTCTCCGACACGCTGGCCGTCACCTTCAAGGTCGAGTCGCACAACCACCCGAGCTTCGTCGAGCCCTACCAGGGTGCGGCGACCGGTGTCGGTGGCATCGTCCGGGACATCCTGGCGATGGGCGCCCGCCCGGTCGCGGTGATGGACCCGCTGCGCTTCGGCGCGGCCGACCACCCGGACACCGCCCGGGTACTGCCCGGCGTGGTGGCCGGCGTCGGCGGCTACGGCAACTGCCTCGGCCTGCCCAACATCGGCGGTGAGCTGGTCTTCGACCCCTGCTACCAGGGCAACCCGCTGCTCAACGCGCTCTGCCTGGGCGTGCTGCCGGTCGACCGGTTGCAGAAGAAGGACGCCGCCGGCCCCGGCAACATCGTGGTGCTGCTCGGCGCGAAGACCGGCCGGGACGGCATCGGCGGCGTGTCGGTGCTGGCCAGCGCCACCTTCGACGAGGGCAGCGAGCAGCGCCGCCCGTCGGTGCAGGTCGGTGACCCGTTCATCGAGAAGCTGCTGATCGAGGCGTGCCTGGAGCTGTACGACGCCGAGCTGGTCGTCGGCATCCAGGATCTCGGCGGCGCGGGCCTGACCTGCGCGCTCACCGAGACCGCCGCGTCGGCCGGCACCGGGATGCGGGTCTGGCTGGAGCGGGTCCCGCTGCGCGAGCCGTCGATGGAGCCGCACGAGATCCTGGCCAGCGAGTCCCAGGAGCGGATGCTGCTGGTCGTCACGCCGGACAAGCTGGAGCCGGTGCTCAAGACCGCCGAGAAGTGGGGCGTGCTCGCCACCGCGATCGGCGAGGTCACCGCCCCCGCTCCCGACGGCCGGCCGGGCCGGCTGCTGGTCACCTGGAACGACCACGTGGTGGTCGACGTGCCGCCGGGCTCGCTGGTCGACGACGGTCCGGTCTACGCCCGCCCGATGCGGGAGCCGGCCGACCTGATCCTGCTCCAGGCCGACCGGGCCGAGACGCTGCCCCGGCCGAGCACCCCGGAGGCGCTGCGGGAGACCCTGCTGCGCATGATCGCCTCGCCGAACCTGGCCGACAAGACCTGGGTCACCGAGCAGTACGACAGGTACGTGCTGGGCAACACCGTGCTGGCCCAGCCCGAGGACTCCGGCGTGATCCGGATCGACGAGCAGAGCGGCCTCGGGGTCGCCCTCTCCGTCGACGGCAACGGCCGGTACGCCCGCCTGAACCCGTACCAGGGGACGAAGCTCGCGCTCGCCGAGGCGTACCGGAACGTGGCGGTGACCGGTGCGAAGCCGATCGCCGTGACCAACTGCCTCAACTTCGGCTCGCCGGAGGACCCGGGCGTGATGTGGCAGTTCGCCGAGGCCGTCCGTGGCCTGGCCGACGGCTGCCTGGAGCTGGGCATCCCGGTGACCGGCGGCAACGTCAGCTTCTACAACCAGACCGGTGCCGCCGCGATCCACCCGACCCCGGTGGTGGGTGTGCTGGGGGTGCTGGACAACGTGGCCGACCGGGTGCCGATGGGCTTCGTCCCGCGTACCGGCGGCGACCACGACCAGTTGTTCCTGCTGGGCGACACGCACGTGGAGCTGTCCGGCTCGGAGTGGGCCTGGGTGACGCACGAGCACCTGGGCGGGATGCCGCCGCAGGTCGACCTGGGCCGGGAGCGCCAGCTCGCCGAGCTGATGGCCGAGGCCGCCCGGGTGGGTCACCTCAGCTCCGCACACGACCTGTCCGACGGCGGTCTCGCCCAGAGCCTGGTGGAGTCCTGCCTGCGTCGGGGGGTCGGGGCCCGGATCGGGGTGCCGGAGCGCTTCGCCGACGGTTCGCTGCCGTTCGTCTTCCTCTTCAGCGAGTCCGCCGGCCGGGTGCTGGTGACCGTCCCGCGCGGGCACGAGAAGGCGTTCACCGCCCTCTGCGACGAGCGGGCCGTGCCGTGGGAGCAGATCGGCGTGACCGACCCGGCGAGCGGCGCCCTGGACGTGCACGGCCAGTTCCGGATCGGTCTGGACGAGCTGCGGGCCGCGCACACCGCGACCCTGCCCCGGCTCTTCGGCGGGCCGGAAGCGGCCCAGGTGCAGGTCGAGGCGGTCCGGACGGGCACCACCACGATCGCGCCGGCCACCGCCGGGCAGCCGGTGGACGTGCCGGACCGGCAGCAGCCGGCGGACGCGGACGACCCGGCCGGCGAGGTCGTGGCCGCCCCGACGACCGCCGCGCCGGTCTCGGGTGGCCCGGTGCCGGGTGGTCCGGAGACCGGTACCGCACCGGACGCCTCCGCTGACTCCACGCCGGCACCGGACGCCCCGACGGGCACCACCCCGGCGGATGCCCCCTCCGGGGCGGACGACGCGCCGACGGCCGGTGGACAGGGCACCGACGTACCGGCGGCGGGGCCCACCCCGCAGGCCGGCGCGGACGACGCCGCAGCCTCCGGGGCCGGTGACGGCGACGGGCAGCGTCCGACACCCGACCAGCGCTGAGGCGGTGGCCTCGGTCGTCCACGCCCAGCCCGGATCGGGTGCCCGGTTCGACTGGGGGCTGACCGGGGCGGCGGAACTCGGCCGGGTCTGCGCGGTACTGGTGGTGGTGGACGTGCTGTCGTTCACCACCGCCGTCGAGGTGGCGGTGGCCCGGGGGATGCGGGTCCACCCGTTCCCCTGGGGCGAGCAGGCAGCCGACTACGCGGTGCGGGTCGGCGCGGTGGCCGCGGTGGGTCGCCGGCAGACGAGCGCGGAGCACCCGTGGTCGCTCTCCCCGGCGGCCCTGGGCAGCGCACCGCTCGTCGCCGACCTGGTGCTGCCGTCACCGAACGGTTCCGCGATCAGCGCCGCCGCCAGTGCCACCGGGCGGCCGGTGGTCGCTGCCTGCCTGCGCAACGCCCGCGCCGTCGGGCATTGGCTGCTCCGCCACGGGTACGGCGGGACGGACGCACCGGTGGGGGTGGTGGCCGCCGGTGAACGCTGGCCGGACGGCACGCTGCGCCCCTCGGTGGAGGATCAGTTGGGCGCGGCCAGCGTGCTGGACGCGATCTCCGGGGTGCCCGGGGGACTCTCGGTGGAGGCGGCGGTGGCGCTCGCCGCCCTGGCCAGCACCCCCGACATACCGGCGGCGGTACGCGGGTGCGTCTCCGGTCGGGAGTTGATCGAGGCGGGCTTCGCCGGTGACGTCGAGGTCGCCGTGCAACGGGACGTCTCGACCGTGGTGCCGGTGCTCCGCCAGGGCGTCTTCTCAGCCGGCTGAAGCGGCCCCGGCCGGCGCGGACCGGTCCGCTGCCGGTGGCTGCCCCGCCGCGACACCCGGGCCGAAGCCGGCCGTCGACCTGGGCCGTCGGGCGTTCCCGGCCTGACCGTCGGTCGCCCTGGTGTGGGTCACAGCGACTGCGGGCCGCCCGGTGTGTCGGGCGGCCCGCAGTCGTCGGTGTCGTCGGTGGGTCAGTCGTCCAACCAGTCGAGGCGGCGTCCGCCGCGCTCCGGAGCCGGCCCGTCCGGCCGGGCCCGTCCGGCCGGGGGCTGGTCGCGGCCGGCCTGTGGCTGGTCGCCGTAGTATCCACCCTGCTGCTGGTCGTAACCCTGCTGGTCGTACCCGCCGGTGCGCTGCGGCGGCGGCTCCTGACCGTATCCGCCCGGTGACTGTTCGGCACCGTAACCACCGGTCTGGCCGTACCCTCCCTGCGGGGAGCCGTAGCCGGGTTGCTGGTCGTAGCCCGGGCCCTGCTGGTCGTACCCGGCGGGCTGGTCGTAACCACCCTGGTGGGCCCCACCACGCTGCTCGTAGCCGCCGTGCTGACCGCCGCCACGAGGGTCGTAGCCGCCCTGGTGGGCACCCCCGCCCTGGTGGCCCCCGGTGGGCTGGTCGTACCCGCCGTGCTGGCCGCCGTAGCCCTGGGCCGGACCGGAGTCGTAGCCGGCCTGCTGGCCGTAGCCGCCGCCGGGGTAACCGCCGGTCGGCTCCCCGCCCCGGCCGTAGCCGCCCTGCTCGGGCTGGCCGTAACCGGCCGCGCCGGACTGGCCGTAGGCGTCCGGCTCCGGCTGGTAGGTGCTGGTCGGGTAGGGGTCGGCCGCCGGGGCGTACGAGGTGCTGTCGCCGGTGTACCGGCCGGTGGGCTCGTCGTAGCGGTCGCCGCCGTAACCGCCGGCCTGCTCCTGCGCCGGATAGCCGGCGGCACCGGCCGTCGCGCCGTAGTCGCGACCACCGTAGCCACCGCCCGAGGCGGGGGCGTTGCCGTAACCGCCGCCGGAGGCGGGGGCGTTGCCGTAGCCGGCACCCGAGGCGGGGGCGTTGCCGTAGCCGGCACCCGAGGCCGGGGCGTTGCCGTAGCCACCAGCCGGTGCGGGCGACGCACCGTAGGCACCCGCCGCGCCGGCAGCTCCTGCCGCACCGGCTGCGCCGTAGCCACCACCGGAGGCGGGCGCGTTACCGTAGCCGCCCGGCTGGCCGTAGCCGGCCTGGCCGGCGGGCTCCTCGCCGTAGCCGCCGGCACCGGCCCAGTTGTCCTGCGGTGCGCCGTAGGGCTGCGGCGGGGCCGCGTACGGGTCCGGCGGGACGTCGTCGACGACCGGTCGTTGCAGCATCGTCGGCGCGTCGCTCAGCGCGGAACTGCCGACCATCGTCGGGTCGGGGCCGGCACCGACCCGGTTGACGACCCGGGTCTGGTCGTCGGTGCCGCGTGGGCTGCGGGGACCGGGGACGCCGCCTGCCGCTCCGGCACCGGCCGGACCGTCGCCGTCGTCGGCGTTCTTGCGACGGATCCAGAGCAGCACGATGGTGCCGACACCGGCCGCCACCAGCAGGCCGCCGAGCAGGATGATCAGGAAGGAGCCGAAGCCGCTGTCGTCGTCCTGGGACGCCGCCTGCTGCTGCCCACCGGTCGGTTCGGTGGTCTCCTCGGCGGTGGTGTCCCCGGTCGTCTCGTCCGTCGGCGTCGCCTCAGCCGTGGTCGACGGGGTGGCGCTCGGGCTCACCTCGACCTTCAGGGCCAGGCTGATCCGCTGGTTGCTCAGGCTCTGCCCGGCCCCCGCGCTGATCGGCTTGGTGGCGACGATGCCGTCCTTGCTGGCACCGAGGACCATCGAGCCGGGCGCGATCGGGTTCGCACTGGACCCGGTGATCCGGAAGTTGCCGCTGCCGTCGCTGGTGGTGTTGAACTGCTTGCCGGTGGAATCCTCCAGGCCCACCACCGCGTTGGGCACCGCGTCTCCGGTGGCCGTCACGACCACCTTGCCGGAGATCGACTTGACCGTCGGCTTGTCCTGCGGCGCGGTGGTCTGCGGCGCGGCCTTGGCAACCAGGGTCACGGTCGTGCTGGCCGAGTTCTCGGCACCGTTGGCGTCGACGGCCTTGACGGTGATGGTGGCGGAGCCGTTCGACGCGTCGTCGGCGAGGCTGAAGGTGGCGCTGGACCCGCCGCTCTGGTCGACCTTGGTGCGACCGCAACCGTCCACGCAGCGGAGCTTGCCGTTGCTGGAGGTGACAGAGACGTCGACCGGGGAGTCGTCACCCACGGTGAGCGAGTAGTTGACCCGGGTGGACTTCCCGGCCTCGACGGAGCTCGGGGACGCCGACACGTTGGTGACGCTCGGAGCGGCGAAAGCGGGTGTGGCGGGGACGGTGAGCAGGGCGCCGGCCACCAGCGCTACGACCACACCGGCCCGCTGCGTCCAGGCACGTCGGTGTGTTGACACGTCAACCGCCTTCCGGTCTGACCTCCCCGGCGGGGGCCGGGGATCATCACGGTACGAATACGCCGTCGGCAACTATGCCTTGTCTGACCGGATCGGCGCGACCCAGGGGCCAGCGTGGCATCCGAGAGTCAGGGGTCGTATCGTCCCGTCGTGTCCTCTCCGCACATTAAGTCCGCCGCGGTGCTGACGGCGCTGACGGCTCTCGATGAGGGGCGTACGCCCGAACGACCGGTGTATCGGGAGGCGGTCCGTACCCTTCTGACCGTCCTCGCGGAGCGTGCCCCCGGCCGATCGGTGGAGGTGCGTGTCCCACCTTACGGTGCAGTTCAGTGCGTAGCGGGTCCGCGACACACGCGGGGCACCCCGCCGAACGTGGTGGAGATGGCGCCGGACACCTGGTTGGCGCTCGCTACCGGTCGGTTGTCGTGGGCGCAGGCGGTCACGGACGGTCGCGTACAGGTGAGCGGAAACCGGGCGGACCTCACCGACCATCTGCCGCTCTAGCTGCACCGTTAGGCGCGGGCGGGTGACTGGGTGGAGGGGGATCGTGACTTTCTGTATTGACTCGTGTTCGCGTACACTGTCAGGCGACGACAGTGGTCCAGGGCCGAAAGGCGCGGAGCAGCCCCCGGCTCCGCCAGGCCAGTCCAGACCAGCATGAGGGAGCGGCAGTGCCCCGAGGCGATGGCCGGCTGAGCCACGACCTTGACCCCCAGCGACCCGGCCCCCAGGACGCCTGTGGCGTCTTCGGCGTCTGGGCCCCGGGTGAAGAGGTTGCCAATCTCACCTATTTCGGTCTGTACGCCCTCCAGCACCGCGGCCAGGAGGCCGCCGGCATCGCGGTGAGCGACGGATCGGGTGTGGTGGTCTACAAGGACCTGGGTCTGGTGGCCCAGGTGTTCGACGAGCCGACGCTGAAGAGCCTGCGGGGCCATCTGGCGATCGGGCATGCGCGTTACTCCACCACCGGTGGCTCGACCTGGGAAAATGCCCAGCCGACGATCCGTTCGACCACCTCCGGCACCACGATCGCCCTGGCGCACAACGGCAACCTGGTCAACACCGCCGAGCTGCAGAAGGAGGTCGCCGAGCGCGGCCTGCTCGACGACGGGGCCACCAACGACACCTCACTGGTGACCATGCTGCTGGCCAGCCGCCCCGACCTGTCGGTGGAGGCCGCCGCGCTGGAGGTGCTGCCGCAGCTGCGCGGCGCGTTCAGCTTCGTCTTCATGGACGAGTCGACCCTCTACGCCGCCCGTGACCCGCACGGCGTCCGCCCGCTGGTGCTCGGCCGGTTGGAACGCGGCTGGGTGGTGGCCAGCGAGACCGCCGCGCTGGACATCGTCGGCGCGAGCGTGGTGCGCGAGGTCGAGCCGGGTGAGCTGATCGCGATCGACGAGGAGGGGCTGCGGTCCAGCCGGTTCGCCGCGCCGGAGCCCAAGGGCTGCCTCTTCGAGTACGTCTACATCGCCCGCCCGGACGCCACCATCGCCGGCCGCAACGTGCACGCCGCCCGGGTGCAGATCGGCCGGCAACTCGCCAAGGAGCACCCGGTCGAGGCGGACCTGGTGATCCCGGTGCCCGAGTCGGGCACGCCGGCCGCCATCGGTTACGCCGAGGCGTCCGGCATCACCTACGGCGCCGGCCTGATGAAGAACCCGTACGTCGGGCGTACCTTCATCCAGCCGTCGCAGACCCTGCGTCAGCTCGGCGTACGACTCAAGCTGAACCCGCTGCGGGAGAACGTGCGGGGCAAGCGGCTGGTCGTGGTCGACGACTCGATCGTGCGCGGCAACACCCAGCGGGCGATCGTGCGGATGCTCCGCGAGGCGGGTGCGCTGGAGGTCCACGTCCGGATCTCCTCCCCGCCGGTGAACTGGCCGTGCTTCTACGGCATCGACTTCGCCACCCGGGCCGAACTGCTGGCCAACGGGCTGGACAACGAGGGCATCCGGCGGTCGATCGGTGCCGACACCCTCGGTTACGTCTCGCTCCCCGGTCTCATCGCCGCGACCGAACAACCCCGCAGCCGGCTCTGCCGGGCCTGCTTCGACGGGGAGTACCCGATCGACCTGCCGGCCGGGAACCTGATCGGCAAGCACGTGCTCGAAGGGGTGGGCCGGCGGGTCGCCGACGCCCCGGACGCCTCCTCCGAGCACCACACACCGCTCGTCGCCACTCCGGGCGGCGCGACCGCCCACCGCCCGTAGTACACCGGGGCCGTCCGGCCACCGTCGGCGCGGCACCGAGAACCACAAAGGGGAGAACCGTGACCTACGTGTCCGAGCGCAGCGGCGCAGGAAGTAGCCCGAGCGGCGCCGGTGGCGACCGCCAGCCCTGGACGGCGGGCACCAGCCGCACCAGCCGCAAACGCTCGGTCTCGTACGCCGACGCCGGGGTGTCGATCGAGGCGGGCGACCGGGCGGTGGAGCTGCTCAAGTCCAAGGTGAGGGAGACCCGGCGGCCGGAGGTCATGGGTGACCTGGGCGGCTTCGCGGGCCTGTTCCGGCTGGACACCAAGAAGTACAAGAACCCGATCCTGGCGTCCTCCACGGACGGCGTGGGCACCAAGCTGGTCATCGCCCAGCAGCTCGACATCCACGACACGATCGGCATCGACCTGGTCGCGATGGTCGTGGACGACCTGGTGGCGTGCGGGGCCGAGCCGCTGTTCCTGCTCGACTACATCGCCACCGGCGAGGTCGTGCCGGACCGGGTCGCCGAGATCGGCGCGGGCATCGCCGACGGCTGCCGGTACGCCGGCTGCGCGCTGCTCGGTGGCGAGACCGCCGAGCACCCGGGCGTGCTGCGTCCCGACGAGTACGACGTCTCCGCCACCGGGGTGGGTGTGGTCGAGGAGAGCGAGATCCTCAGCCCGGACCGGGTCGAGGTGGGCGACGTGGTGATCGCGATGCGTTCGTCCGGGCTGCACTCCAACGGCTACTCGCTGGTGCGGCACGTGCTGCTCGGGGCCGGCCGGATGCGGTTGGACGTGGTGATCGACGACTTCGGTCGGCAGCGCACCCTGGGCGAGGAGCTGCTCACCCCGACCAAGATCTACGCGCAGGACTGCCTGAAGCTGATCACCGAGGCGGAGGTGCGCTCGATCGCCCACGTCACCGGCGGCGGCATCCCCGGCAACCTGGTCCGGGTGCTGCCCGAGCACGTCGACGCGGTGGTCAACCGGGCCACCTGGAAGCCGCAGCCGATCTTCGACCTGATCCAGTCCAAGGGCCGGATCGAGGACCCGGAGATGGAGTCGACGTTCAACATGGGCATCGGCATGTTCGCCATCGTCTCCGCCGAGGACGCCGACCGTGCGCTGGCCACCCTGGCCGGCCGGGGGGTGGACGCCTGGCAGGCCGGCGAGATCATCGAGGGCACCGGCAACGTCCAGATGATCGGCCAGCACACCCGGGGCTGATCGTCGGGGTTGATCGGACGGACACTGGTCGGGGGTTCACCCGAGCGGCCGTCGCCGCCTAGCCTGAAGGACACTTCGGGCAAGCGGGAGGAGGGTCGATGACTGCTCGGGCCCCGGCCGTGACGGGTATGCGGGGCGTCGCGACGATCCCGTCGTACGTGGTGATGCAGCCGACGACGCTGTGCAACCTCGACTGCGCGTACTGCTATCTGCCGTACCGGGCGGTCGACCGGCGGATGCCGGTGGCGGTGGCCGAGGCGGTGGCTGCCGCGGTGGCCCCCTGGGCGGCGCAGGGCCGGTTCTCGGTGGTCTGGCACGGCGGGGAGCCGCTCGCCGCCGGGCGGGAGCATCTGGCCGCGCTGATCGCCCCGTTCCCCGCCGGGGTCGAGCACCATGTGCAGACCAACGCCACGTTGATCGACGACGCCTGGTGCGCGTTCTTCGTCGAGCACGGGGTGCGGGTCAGTGTGAGCGTGGACGGCCCACCCGACCGCAACGGGGAGCGGGTGACCCGGGCCGGCCGGCCGGCGTACGACCGGATCGTCCGGGGGATCGCCGCGTTGCGTCGGCACGGTCTGCCGTTCTCGGCGCTGGCGGTGGTGAGCCGGCCGACGCCGGGGCTCGCCACGGAGCTGTACGACTACTTCCTCGACCTGGGTTGTGACGTCCTCGGCCTGAACATCGAGGAGACCGAGGGGGTCAACACCCGCAGCAACGCCTACGACGCGGCGACGGTGACCGCGTTCTGGGCGGAGCTGGTGTCGGCCTGGCGGCGGACACCGCGGCTGCACCTGCGGGAGGTGGAGTGGTCGTTGCGGTACGCGGCGGCGGTGCTCGACGGCGCGGAGGGTGACCTGCTGCCCCGGCAGCTCGACCCGATCCCGACGATCGGGCACGACGGCTCGGTGACCGTGCTCTCCCCCGAGCTGGCCGGCTTCTCCGACGCCCGCTACGGCGACTTCAGCAGCGGCAACGTGCTGGCCACCCCACTGGCCGAGATCCTGGCCGGGGCGGCGGGCACGGACTGGGTGGGTGAGTTCCTCACCGGTGTCGAGGCGTGCCGGTCGTCCTGCCCGTACTTCGGCTTCTGCGGCGGTGGCCATGCGGCCAACCGCTACTTCGAGCAGGGGCGGTTCGACGGTACGGAGACCGAGCACTGCCGCAACAGCAAGATCCGCCTATTGGAGGGAGTGTTGGAGCATGCCCGAGACCACGAGTCACCGGTCGCCTGAGCGCGTCGGGGCTGGCACGGACCAGGTCGCCGACCGGGTGCGGGAGGCTGCTGGGGAGATCTCCGCCCTGCTCCACGAGGCTGACGCCGCGCGTCGTTCCCGGTCGGAGGCGTCGGGCGGGGAGGGTGCCGGCGCGGTGTGCGCCTGGAACCACTTCGAGAACATCCCGACCTTCTACAACTGGAACAACCGACCGCGTTGAGCCCGGCGACGACGGTTCACCGCACCGGCCGGGTAGCGGTGGCCGCCGGGATCAGGGACCGCGCCGATCGGCCGGAGCGTGCTCCGGGACGGCGGGGTCCCTGATCGTCGGTGGTAGCGCCGCTCTGGTCGGGCACATGCGTGAGCACGCGGAGAGTTGCCGCGTGCTCAATGTGACCGGAGGTCAGCGGGTCGCCGGAGCCCAGGGGTCCGGATCGTCGCCCGCATGATCCTCGTCGTCGTCGTCGACATACTCTTTGTAGTCGTCGTCGAAGTGCTGTTCGGACTTCCCACCAGCACTCGCCAATTCGCGCTGCAAGGCGGTGAGGTCGGTGTTCGGGGAGTGGTACTTCAACTCCCGGGCCACCTTTGTCTGCTTGGCCTTAGCACGGCCGCGCCCCATGGCTCGACCCCCTCGCACAGAATGCGGGGCAGCCCGAAGGCGGGCCCCGATGACGTCAGGCATCTCTCGTGGCTCTTACGGTACATGGGGATGCCACCGTTCGGCACCTCGGGTTACCGTCTGCCGGCCCTGCGCGTCGCAGTCACCCGGCCGTCACCGATTGTACCGGGTAAGGGGTGATCGCCGGAGCTGCCCATGACGCCGGTCAAACCATCCCAAAAGCCACGTAATCCCCATGCTGTCGAGCGGGTGTCCCTACCCCGGCGGCGGTCGGGCCGGGACCCGGTGGGCCGCCGGGGGCGGTGTCCCGGGCGCGGCCGGCCGCCAGGCCCGGGACGGGCGCTCACCGCAGGTGGATGGCGCGCAGCCGGCCCACCTCGGCCATCCGACGCTCGGCCAGCCGGTCGGCCGCCACGGCCGGCGGCACCCCCTCGTCGTCGGCCAGCCGCAGGATCTGCCGGGTGGTGTCGAAGATCCGGGTGGCCCGCAGCTTCGCCCGGTCGAAGTTGAAGCCCTCGATCTCGTCCGCGACCTGGATCACACCGCCGGCGTTGACCACGTAGTCGGGGGCGTAGAGGACCCCCCGGTCGGCGAGCTGCTTCTCGATGCCCGGATGGGCGAGCTGGTTGTTGGCCGCCCCGGCGACCACCCGGGCCCGCAGCGCCGGCACGGTGTCGTCGTTGAGCGCCCCGCCCAGGGCGCACGGGGCGTACACGTCGATGTCGGCGGCGACCAGCGCGGAGGTGTCGTCGACCAGGGTGACGCCGGGATGGTTGGTCCGCGCCCACGCCAGTGCCCTCGGGTCGACGTCGGTCGCCACCACCTCGGCCCCGTCATCGACCAGGTGACCGGTCAGGTGCCGGCCGACCTTGCCGAGCCCGGCCACCCCGACCCGACGCCCGCGCAGGCTCGGGGTGCCCCACACGTGCTCGGCGGCGGCCCGCATCCCCTGGAAGACCCCCCAGGCGGTGAGGACCGACGAGTCGCCCGCGCCGCCGTGCTCCACGCTGCGGCCGGTCACGTAGCGCGTCTCCCGCGCGATCACGTCCATGTCCGCCACGAAGGTGCCGACGTCGCAGGCGGTGTAGTAGCGCCCACCCAGGGACTGCACGAACCGGCCGTACGCGCGCAGCAGCGACTCGCTCTTGAGCTGGTCCGGGTCACCCCAGATGACCGCCTTGCCGCCGCCCAGGTCCAGCCCGGCCAGGGCGTTCTTGTACGCCATCCCCCGGGACAGGTCCAGCACGTCGGCCAGTGCCGCCGCTTCGCTGGCGTACGGGTAGAACCGGGTGCCGCCGAGCGCGGGGCCCAGCGCGGTCGAGTAGATACCGATGATCGCCCTGAGGCCGCTCTGCCTGTCCTGACAGAAGACGACCTGCTCGTGACCGGCTGATCCCGGGTCGTCGGTGCTCGCGAATACGCCCATGACACGCTCCTGTGTCGGTGTGCGCCCTCGTGGGGCGCGGACCTGGTCGGCTGCCGGCGGGGATGGTGCCGGCCCCTGACCAGCCTAGTGGCGGTCGGAGACCGTGCCGTAGCCCGACGGGCCCGGCACCGGGTCGTCCGCCGCCGACCGGCCCCGGTCCGGCCGGGCCACCCGGCACCGGGTCACCTGCCGCCCGCCGGGCACCGGCCCGGCCGGGCACGACGGCGGCGGCACCGGCACCGGGTTTCGTGGGAGGATCGCGCGGTGCCGTCGCTCTTCGCTTCTTACCTGCGCGTGTACGAGCCGCTGACCGCCTTCGACCGGGACCGTCAGTCGTACTGGCGGCGCTACGTGCGGGAAGGGCGGGCGGTGGCCCCGTTGGAGGGGCCGGGCCGGCAACGGACCTCGGTCATCGCGGCGCTCGGCGCGGGCTGGACCCGGCTGCCCGACCTGCCCGACGAGGCGTACGTGCTGGAGATCGACGATGCCCTGCTGGTCTGCCCCTGGAACCTGCGGGTCCGGGTCGCCGAGGCGGCGTTGAGCGCCCGCGAAGGGGTGCCGTCGGTGATCGCCGACGCGTTCGTCCCGCCGATCCTGGCCGGGCAGGCCAAGTCGGTGGTGGAGGACTGGCGCAGCGGTGCCCGGGTGCTGGAGCACGGGGTGCCCCGGCTGCACGAGCAGATCGCCACCTGGGGCGTACCGCTGCGGTGGTTCGTGCTCTTCGAGGGGGGCGAGCGGGACCTGGTCACCCGGCCGGGGCGGCGGGCGTTGCGTTACCGGACGGAGATCTCCAGGGCCCGGCGGCGGGCCTCCCGGGCGCTGTCGGTGCTGAAGAAGTCGATCGGTGAGGCGCCGATCACCGAGGCGGTGGAGGAGGCCGCCCGGTGGTTGGAGGAGTTCCACCCGCGCTCGGTGGTCGAGCTGGACTACGGCGGTCTCGTGCAGTTGCTCTCCGACGAGACGCTGGCGGGGGACGACTCGCCGGAGCTGGTGGCGACGGGTCTGGCCGGGCTCTCCCGGGGCGAGGCGGACGAGGCGTCGGCGGCCTATGACCAGCTGGTTGCCAGGTGGCGGGCGATCCAGTTGCTGGAGCGGTGCAATTAGCCATAAAACGCCCAGTAACAACGCCAACCATGAGACAGTCTCGTAGTTGACGCATCACGAACCGTGATCATGAGTCCGAATAAGGTACTTTCTGCCGTGTAAAAGTCAGATAAATCGGGCATGGTTCATCCGTCCGTCTAGGGACCTTCGGCCGTTCGGCCCATGTCGGACATCGGGGACTAGCCGGACCATGGGAGACGCGTCGGCCGGCGGGACCCCGGCCGATGTCTATCCATGTGGAGGAGTGACCGATGGCATCGCGAACGCACGAACCAGAGCCGCTACTCACGCCGGCCGAGGTGGCGTCGATGTTCCGTGTCGACCCGAAGACGGTGACCCGGTGGGCCAAGGCGGGGAAGCTCAGCGCGATCCGAACCCTGGGCGGACACCGTCGGTACCGTGAGTCGGAGGTGCGGGCGTTGCTACAGGGACAGATCCCCCAGCAGCGCCAGGGGGACTGACCCGGTCAGAGCGTTTCGACCTCAGGGGCGGGCGGACGTCGCGGCAAGCGGCGACCGACCGCCCCTGAGTCATGTACGTGGTCGGTGCGGTCACCGGCCGGGCCGACGGTCACGGCCCGACGGTGACCCGGATACCGATGGTGCCCGCCTCGCCCCGGCGCAGCCGGCTGCCGAGCAGGGTCAACCGGCCCAGCAGCCGGTACTTGCGCTTGAGCAGGTCACGCACCCGGCTGCTCTCCTGCGGCCCACAGAGCACCGCGTGGCCCGGCACCGCCTCGCCCAGCGGACGGCCGCGCACGTCACAGGGGGCCACCGTCACCGTGCCGTCCCGCCGGATCCGCTTGACCTTGCCCGAGTCGGCGACCGTCCAGATCGCCAGGGTGTCGTCGTCACGGACCGCCCAGACCGGGGTGGACACCGCACGACCGTCCTTGCGGAACGTCGTCAGCAGGACGTACTTCTCCGCCGCCAGGCGGTCCAGATCGGTCACGCCGCCCAGGATACGGCGACCGCTCCCGGATAACGTGCAGGTCGTGACCGGAGAACCTCGGCTGGGCGACGTGTTCGGAGAACTGCTGCGCGACGCGTACGCGGTGCACACCGGGATCGGCCCCCGGCCGTTGGTCGGCGGACGGCTGCCCCGACCGGTCATCGAGATCATCGAACGGGACGACGGACTGGTCAACGGGGCCCCCGCCGCGCACTACCTCGACGGGCCGGAGCACTGGCAGCCGTACGACCACCGGGCCGTGGACCGGACCCGGGGGGCCACCCTGGACGTCGGCGTCGGGGGCGGGCGGATCGCGCTGGTGCTCCAGGAGCGCGGGGTGCCGGTCACCGGGCTGGACACCTCACCGGGGGCGCTGCGGGTCAGCCGGCACCGGGGGGTCCGCGACCTCGTCCTCGGCACCGTCGACGAGCACGTCGCCGATGGCCGCCGCTACGACACGTTCCTGCTGCTCGGCAACAACCTGGGGCTGATCGAGGGACGGGAGCGGGCCCCGGCGTTCCTCGCCGCGCTCGCCGCGCTGGCCCGGCCCGGCGCGCAGGTCATCGCGCACGGCACCGACCCGTACGGCACCACCGACCCGGTGCACACCGGCTACCACGAGTGGAACCGGCAGCGGGGGCGCCTCGGCGGGCAACTACGGTTGCGGCTGCGCTACCGCGAACTCGGAACCGAGTGGTTCGACTACCTGGTCTGCTCCGCCGAGGAGTTGGCCGAACTGGTCCGGGGCACCCCGTGGCGGCTGACCGACGTGGACGACCGCGACGCCCCGTACTACCTGGCCACCCTGCGGCTGGCGGGGCCCGGCGGGTGGTGAGCGGGGCCGGCTGGCGGGGCCCGGCGGGTGGTGAGCGGGCCCCGGGGACGGGTGGGCCGTGAGCGGGGGCCCGGTCGGGCCCCCGCGTCCGGATCAGACCTGGACGGTCGGGGGAAGCGGCTCCGGGGGGAGGCCACCGTCGCCGTCGACCACCTCGTCCGGGGTGCCGTCCTCGTCGATGTCGACCATGGTGATGTCGACCTTGCCGTCGCCGTCGGTGTCGAACTGGAACAGGTCCGCCCGGCCGTCGCCGTCGGTGTCCACCACCCACACGTCGGTCTTGCCGTCGTTGTTGGTGTCGGCGCGGAGCAGGTCGACGCGCTCGTTGCCGCGCGTCTCCACGATCGCCGTGCCGTCGGTGGTGCCGCTGCCGTCCACGGTCTCCGGTGCCTGGCTCATGTCGACTGGTTCCTTCCCTTGACGTTGGCCCGTCTGTACCCGGTGCGGCGATCCCCCACGCATACCGCCGGGAACGGTGCTGCATAGGGTCGCACCCATGAGCGAGCGAAGCGAGCGGTCGGGCGTGCCGGAGACCCCGCACGTCACCGTGCGCAGTGAGGGAGCTTCCATGAGTCGTCTTGTCGTCGTCGGGGCCGGCACGATGGGGCTCGGCATCGCCTACGTGGCGGCCGGCGCGGGCTACGCCGTCGAGTTGGTGGAGGTGGACCGGGGGCGGGCCGAGGCCGCCGCCGTCCGCCTCGACGAGCTGTGCGCGCGGGCGGTGCAGCGGGGCAAGGCCGGTGCCGACGAGGCCGCCGCGCAGCGGGCCCGGATCACCCTGCGGGGCGCGCTCGCCGAGGTCGCCCCGGCACCGGAGGTGATCGTCGAGGCGGTGCCGGAGCGACCGGAGCTGAAGCGGTCGGTGCTCGCCGAGGCGGAGCGGCTGCGCCCGGCGCTGCTGGGCAGCAACACCTCCAGCATCCCCATCGGCGAGTTGGCCGGGGGCCTGGCCCGACCGGAGTCCTTCCTCGGGCTGCACTTCTTCAACCCGGTCTGGGCGATGGCCCTGCTGGAGGTGGTGGTCGGCGCGGCCACCGCGCCGGAGACCACCGCGGCGGCCGTCGCGCTCGCCGGCCGGCTGGGCAAGGACCCCGTCGTGGTACGCGACCTGCCCGGGTTCGCCACCTCCCGGCTCGGGGTGACCCTCGGCCTGGAGGCGATCCGGATGGTGGCCGACGGGGTGGCCGACCCGGCCGACGTGGACAAGGCGATGGTGCTCGGCTACCGGCACCCGGTCGGCCCGCTGGAGCTGACCGACCTGGTCGGGCTGGACGTGCGGCTGGACATCGCCCGCACCCTCCAGGCCGCCTACGGTGACCGGTTCGCCCCGCCACCGCTGCTGGTCGAGATGGTCGCCGCCGGGAAGCTCGGCAAGAAGTCCGGCCAGGGCTTCTACGCGTGGAAGGACGGTCGCCGGCAATGAGCGGACTGCGGGTGGAGGAGCTGCCCGACCGGGTGGTGGTGACCCTGGACCGGCCGGAGAAACGCAACGCCATCGACGCCGACCTGATCGGTGCGCTGCACGACGTCTGCGCCGCGCTGGAGGCCCGGCCGCGGCTGCTGCTGCTCACCGGCGGCACCGACGGGCTCTTCGCCGGCGGGGCCGACATCGGTCAACTGCGCGAGCGGGGCCGGCTGGACGCCCTCGCCGCGATCAACTCGGCGGCCTTCGCCCGGCTCCGGGCCCTGCCCATGCCGAGCGTGGCCGCCGTCGACGGCCCCGCGTTGGGCGGCGGCGCGGAGCTGGCGTACGCCTGCGACCTGCGGGTGTGCACGGCGCGGGCGGTCTTCGGCCAGCCGGAGGTGCGGTTGGGCATCCTGGCCGGCGCGGGGGCGACCCACCGGTTGCCGGCGCTGGTCGGCGAGGGGCGGGCCAAGGAGCTGCTGTTCACCGGCCGGCGGGTCGACGCCGACGAGGCGCTGCGGATCGGCCTGGTCAACCGGGTGGTGGCCGAACCGGCGGAGCTGCTGCCCACCGCGCACGGACTGCTCGACGAGATGGCGAAGGGTTCCGCGTTGGCGTTGCGGCTGACCAAACTGGCGGTGGACGCCCCGCCCGCCGCCCACCCGCAGCTGGACCTGGTCAGCCAGGCGGTGCTCTTCGAAGACGAGGAGAAGCACCGTCGGATGACGGACTTCCTGGAACGTCGGCGACCCCGCTGAACGGCGGTGGGGCGGCACCACACCCGGTGCCGCCCCCACCCACGTCGCGTCAGTGCCGGATCGGTACGCCCGCGTCGGCCAGCGCCTTGATCAGCCCGGCGGACTCACCGAAGCCGATGACCAGCACCGCCTCCGGCTTGTAGTTCTTGATCTCGCCGGCCAGGCTGCCGAAGTCGACGGGCGGGGCCTTGGCGTCGGCCGGCGGCTCGTAGGTGAACAGCTTCACCCGGTCGGTGCCGAAGCCGGCCCGCTCCAGCTCGGCGCGGACGGTCTCCTGGAGGCCCTCGCCGTAGGAGTCCTTGCGGGCCACCACCACGATCTTGTGCGGTCCGTCGCGGAGGATCACGTCGGCCAGGGCCCGGCCCTGGAGGCTGTCCGGCGGGGCGGTCCGGAAGTAGAGGCCCTTGTCGTCGGCCTGGCTCAACCCGGAGTCGGTGTTGGACGGCGAAAAGAGGATCTTGCCGGCCGCCACCACGTCCGGCAGCACCGCGCTGGAGATGCCGGAGGCGGCGGCCCCGATGATGACCTGGACCTTGTCCTTGACGTGCGAGGCCACGGTGGCCTTGGCGACGGCCGGGTTGGTGCCGTCGTCACCGTCGATCCACGTCACCGGGTCGCCGAGCACCCCACCGGCGGCGTTGATCTCCTTGAGTGCCAGCGCCACACCGGCCGCCAACGGGGGGTTGGCCAGGGCCAGGTCACCGGTCTTGGGCAGCAGGCCACCCAGGATCAGCGGGGAGCCGTCGCTGCTGTCGTTGCGCCCGCCCCGCTGCTTCTTGGGCTTGGGGGCGGCCTTGGTGCTCACCCCGGACTCGTCCCCCGCACCGACGAACTCGGTCTTCGCGTCGTTGATCTTCTGGTTGTCGAAGTGCAGGGTCGCGTAGCTGGCGGTGGCCGGCTCCCCGAGGTCGGTGAAGCCGGCGCGGGTCAGCGACGGGCCGCGGTACTCGATGTCCTGGGCGTCGCGGGCCAGGGACAGGCAGCTCGCCGCGTCGGTGCAGCGCTGACCGTTGGTGGTCACCCCGACGATCTGCTTGGCGATGTCGGCCGGATCGGTGCTGCCCGCCAACTGGGCGGCCAGCGCACTGATCATGACCGCGTCGTACGACTCCGCCGCGTAGAGGTAGTCGGTCAACTTCGGGTCGATGGAACGTAGCCGCTGCTTGAAGTCGTCGGTGAGCGGCGTGAGCGGGGTGGTGCCCTTCATGCCGTCGACGAGATCCGCCCGGTCCTTCAGCTCGGCGGCGAAGGAGTTGAGCATGTTGCCGTCGGTGCCGTACAGGCGTACCTGCGGGGCAGCCGTCTCCTCGGGCTTGTCGGTCGTCCCGCAGGCGCTGGTGACGAGCAGGAACGACGCGCAGGCCGCCAGGATGGCCGCGCGCGGGCCGCGTGTAACGAGCATGGTCGTCCTTCCTCCGGCGCAGGTCCGGTGGGCACCATAGCGTGCCGACGACAACCGTGGGACCAGGGAGGCTGCCCTGGTCGCCGGCCCGACAGCGGACCGCACGCTCTGTCACGTCGGCTCAGCGGGTGGTCACCATCTCGGCGCTGTCTTCGCTTGACCTGGCGTCCTACTGTGCCGCAGGTGACCGACGTACCGGATCAGACGCTGGCCGACGCTACCGCCGTGCTCCATTCGGCGCTGACCGGGGACGGCGCCGCGGTGGCCGGCACCTTCGACGCCGTGGTGGACCGGTCCGGCCTCGCCGGTGCCTACACGGTCGCCTGGACGCTGGCCGCCACCATGGTCGGCGACCCGCCACCGCCGGGCACCTGCGCGTTGGACTTCCCGGGCATCGACGACGCGGGGTACGACACCCGCTGGGTGGCCCGCTTCGTCAGCGCGTACGCCAACCACGACGCCGACACCGGTGAGGCGCTGTTCGGGGCGGCGGTCGCCGACGGGCAGCTGCCGGACTGCCTGCTCACCCTCGCCGGTTCGACCGTGGCGACCCTGCGCAGTCGGGCCGGTTGACGGCGCGACGCCCGTGCGGACGCCGCGCCGGCCGGCTCAGTACGCGTGGTACGCCACCAGCGGCTCGTACTCGTAGCGCAGGTTGGTGAAGCGGACCTTGAAGTTCGCGCCGTCGCGCACGTTGGTGGCGACGGTGATCCAGTCGGACTTCGCCGGCAGGTAGGTCAGGTAGTTGCACTTGTTGGTCTTGTCGATGAAGACCACACACGCCTCGGTACCGAACTCGCTGCTGTTCTTGACGTTGACGTCCTTGCACCGGGTGCTGGCCTTGTACGGCCCGGCGTCCCCGCCCCAGCCACCGACCTGGAAGTACGACCGGACCGCCCCGCCATAGCAGGTGGCAGCCGATGCGGAGAGGTTCGTCTCCGCGGCGGCCTGGGCGGGTGCGCCGAACCACAGCAGGGGCAGGGCGGCGACGATTGCGGTCAGTCGGGCGGTCCGGGATGCCATGGTGGTGCCTCCAGGGAAGAGGGGCGGACCCTGCGTCGTGCACAGGGTGCGGTGAGTGGCGATGATATCTGTCGATCTCTGATCCCGCTGTGACACAACCGTGAACCTTTTGTGGTACCTGTGACCCATGTCCGAGGCGATGCTCAGCAAGGTGCGGAAGCTGTTGGCCCAGGCAGAGGACGCCGCCTGCACCCCCGCCGAAGCGGCCGCCTTCACCGCCAAGGCCACCGAACTGATCGCCCGCTACGGCGTCGACCGCGCCCTGCTGGCCGCCCGCGACCCCACCACCGACCCGGTCGGCGACCGGCTGGTCGACGTCGTCGCCCCGTACGCCCGGGACAAGGCCGGGCTGCTCGCGGCGGTGGCCGACCCGCTGCGCTGCCGCTGCATACGCCGACCCGCCGGCACCGGCTTCGCGCTGCACCTGTTCGGCTTCGCCAGCGACCTGGAACGGGTCGACCTGCTCTTCACCTCGCTGCTGGTGCAGGCCGCGCACGGCCTCGCCGGCACCGTGGTCCCACCCGGCGAACACCCGGCGGCGTTCCGGCGCTCCTGGCTGGCCGGCTTCGCCCGGGTGATCGCCGAACGGCTCCGGGCCGCCGAGGCGGGCGCGGTGGCGCAAGACGGCACCCCGTCGGTCGCGCTGGTGCTGGCCGACCGTTCCGACCGGGTGGCCCGCCGGGTCACCGAGGTCTATCCCCGGCTGCGGACCGCGCCCACCCGCCGGCTCGCCGGCTCCGGGTTCGGCGCGGGGGAGGCGGCCGGCCAACGGGCCGACCTCGGCGGGCCCGACGCGGTGCACGCCCCGACCACCCCACCCCACCCCGGACTCCCCGGACGGTGAACACCGGTGGGGTCAGTGCGGGCCCGGGGCGGCGCCGGTGAGGGTGGCGAGATAACGGCCGAGCAACTCGTGCCAGCCGGCCGTCAACGCCGCACGGTAGCCCTCGGCGGCCTCACCGTGCCGGTCGAAGTGCCGGTGCTCCAGCTCGATGCGGGTGCGCCCCGACTCGTCCGGCAGGAACAGCACCTCCACCTCGCTGGCGCGCGCCGGGTCGGGCACCGGGAGCCGGTCGGGGCCGAGTTGCCAGGTGAAGACGAGCCGCCGTGGCGGGTCCCAGGTGAGCACCCGGCCCCAGTCGCCCCGGAAGCCGTACGGGCCGATCTCGTAGAGCATGCCGCCGGCCCGGGGCTCCATCCCCAGCTCGGCGAGCGCCGCCGGGCCGGACCAGGTGTACTCCCGGACCCACCAGTCGGCCAGCGAGCCGGTGAAGACCGCGAAGGCCTGCTCGGCGGTGGCGGGGACGAGGAGCGTGGAGCGCAACGAATACCGGTCGACGTCCTGATGGACGCCCTCCGGATTCGCCTTCTCCTGCCCCATAGGCCCGGACCATACCGGCTGATGAGGCGCTCTGCAGCCTCGCGTACTGGCCCCTTCCGGACAATGGACATGGACCGGGCGCGGTTGGGCATCACCGGGCGGGAACGGGCTCAGGTGACGGCCACCGTGCAGCCGCCAAGCGGACGGCCCGCGACTGCGCGACAGGGACACCGTGCCCGGCGGCTACCGGGGCGCGGTGGTCGCGAGGGGAGGTCTCGATCGGCACAGGGCCAGGTCGCGGGTGCAGCTACCCGTGGCCGGGGCGGCGGTGGGCTGCCAGTGGGCATTCCGGCCGGAACGGGGGCAGGCCGGGGGGACGCCACATCTGGGTCGGATACACGAAAACGGTGACCGCGTTTCCGCAGGTCACCGCTCTCTGTAGCCCGGCGAAAGGCTATGTGGCCAGGGGCGGGGTCGAACCGCCGACCTTCCGATTTTCAGTCGGACGCTCGTACCAACTGAGCTACCTGGCCTGGTGCTTCGGGACATGTTACCCGGAGGGCGGGGTCTCCGCCGACAGGGTGACACGTCCCGATACGCAGAACGCCGCGCAATGGTGCACGCGGCGTCGGCGCTGGCGGTCCTGACGGGACTTGAACCCGCGACCTCCGCCTTGACAGGGCGGCGAGCACTCCAACTGCTCCACAGGACCTAGCTTTGTTGCCTCCGGCTGGGCCGGATCGTGCCCCCAACGGGATTCGAACCCGTGCTACCGCCTTGAAAGGGCGGCGTCCTGGGCCGCTAGACGATGAGGGCGGCCCCGCCATCATTGCACACTCGCAACTTCAAGCGGACTTGCTCCCATCCGGCCCCGCCGGAGGCATGAGAAGCATATGCCATGCCCCGGCGGTCGACCAAACCGGTATGCCCGCCGGGGTGCGGCCCGGCAAAGTAGCAGGTCAGCGAGGTGGTGCGATGCCGAAACGGCGCTTGAGGTCGCCGATGACCTGCGGCACGGCGCCCAGGGTGCGGCTCCGGTCACCCCCGCCGTCATGCATCAGCACCACCGCACCGGGGCGGGAGGCGCTCCTGATCCGCCCGGAGATCACCCCGGAAGTGGGCTTCGCCCAGTCCTGGGGGTCGACGGTCCAGTGCAGCGACCGCATGCCGAGTTCCTTGGCGACCTGCACCACCTCCGGCGTCCACCGGCCACCGGGCTGCCGGTAGAACGGCACCTTCGCGCCCGGGACCGCCTTGGTGATGGCCTGGTTGGTGCGCACCAGGTCGGCCCGGATGTCGGCGACCGGCCGGCGACCCAGGTCGACGTCGTGGTGCCAGCTGTGGTTGCAGAGCTGGTGCCCCTCGCGGACGATCCGGGCCACCAGCTCCGGGTGCTTGCGGACCTGGGTGCCGACCACGCAGAACGTCGCCTTGACCTTCGCCGCCCGGAGCTGGTTGAGCACCTTCGGCGTCCAGGTCGGGTCGGGTCCGTCGTCGAAGGTCAGCGCCACCGCGCGTACCCCGGTCGCCTTACGCAATCCGGCGGGCAGCGTCTTGGGCTTGGGCCGCAGCCGGGGCTTCGGCTTCTTGGTCGGCGGCGGCGTCGGCACCGGGGTCTGGGCCGGCTCGGGTGCGGAGGTCGTCGGGGCGGGCGCGGCGGCCGGCCGGACGTGCCGGGGCTTGTCTCCACAGCCGGCGACCAGCAGGAGCAGACCCAGGACAACCGCCAGGACGGGGCGTGAACGCATCGTCACTCCGAGGGATGGGGGTACGCGGACGGCCCCGACGGTAGTTCACGAAAGCGAAATATGTCAGGCCAGGTCGGTCCCGGTGGACTGGTCCAACGAATCCCGGACGGCCAGCGCGAGCGACACCGCCTCGGCCAGGTCGACCGGTCGGACCACTCCGGCGGGCAGGGTGTCGGCCCGCCAGCCCGGCCCGGCGGCGAGCACCAGCAGCGGTCGGCGGGGCACCGCGAGCAGGGCGGAGAGCTGCCCCGGATCGGCGGTGGGGCGGGTGTGCGACCAGACCACCACGGCCGCCGGCCCGGTCCGGTTGACCGCCTCGACCAGCGCGGCCACCGGCACCCGGGCGCCGAGCATCCGGTACGCCACCCCCGCCTCGGCCAGCGCCGCGGCGAGCGCCTCCAGGGGCAGGGTGTGCTGCTCCTCGTCGGCGCAGGACAGCAGGATGCGGGCCGGCCCGGTGGCCCGGCCGGAGCGGGCGACGGCGGCGAACGCCTCGGAGACGCACCGGGACATCAGGTGCTCCACGTCGATCAGGCCGGCGGTGGCCACGAACCGCTCACCGATGCCGGCCAGCACCGGCCGGAGCAGCCCCTCCCAGGTGGCGATCACCCCGTCGGTGGCCAGCGCCTGGGAGATGGTGTCGCCGATCGCCGCCGCGTCCAGTCGCATCGCGGCACGGGCCAGCCCCCGGGCCGCCGGTCCCGCCCGGCCGACGGGGATGGCCTGTCCGCCGCCGTCCCGGCTGGCCCCGGCCGGCAGGCGTACCGCGGTGCCGGGGCTCTGCTTCGCCCAGCGGGCCGCCTCCGCCGGGCTGACCCCCTCGGCGGTGAGCTTCCGCATGATCTCCAGGCGGGCCAGGTCGGCCGGGGTGTAGCGCCGGTGGTGACCGGGGACGTGCTCGCTCGGGCCGAGGCCGTAGCGCTGGTGCCAGGTACGCAGGGTGGTGACCGCCACGCCGAGCCGGCGTGCCACGGCCCCCGCGCTCAGCGGCTCAGCGACCACCCGACCGCTCCGACGCGTCGTCCACCCGGCGGCCGGACGGTATTGCGGAGCCGGCGGCGGGACCCCCGGCGGGAGCCTCGGGACCCCCGGCGGGAGCATCGGGGTCGGCGACGGCAGGAGCGTCGGGGCCGGTGGTGGTCGGGGCCGGCCGGAGCAGTCGGCTCACCACGCCACCGAGCCAGGGGGCGTACGGGCGCGGGTCGGCGTCGATCTCGGTCATCAACCGGGTCGGGTCGACCCAGCGCAGCTCGGCCACCTCGTCCGGGTCCGGCCGCAGGGTGAGTGCGGCCGGCACGTCGGCCCGCAGCACGTGGTCGTACTCGAACTCGACCCGACCGGTGGCCGGGTCCTCGGCGTAGTAGAGGTAGACGCCGACCTCGGTCAGCGACACCGGCCCGGCGCCCAGCTCCTCGGCGAGCCGGCGGTTGGCGGCCTCCGCCAGTGACTCGGCCGGCAGCGGGTGCCCACAGCACGAGTTGGCCCAGCGCAGCGGGAACCGGGTCTTGACCGGGGCCCGCTGTTGCAGGAGGACCCGGCCGTCCGGGTCGACCAACAGCACCGAGAAGGCCCGGTGCAGGCGACCGGGTGCCTGGTGGGCGGCGGCGACGGTGGTCTCGCCGAGCACCCGTCCGGTGTCGTCGACCAGCTCGACGAGGTGAGCCTCCCGGGATTTCACGCGGTCACCGACCCGCGCCGGTGATGCGGTTGGCGGCCAGCTTGCCGGAGATCAGCACCATCGGCACACCGACACCGGGCTGGGTGCCGGAGCCGGTGAAGACCACGTTGGGCAGGCTGCGGTGCAGATTGGACGGGCGGAACGGCCCGGTCTGGAAGAGGCTGTGCGCGGCGGCGAACGGCGTACCGGCGGCCATTCCCTGCTCCTCCCACTCGGCGGGGGTGATCGTACGCAACACCTCGATGCCGGCGCCGAACCCGACGTACCCGCGTTCCTCCAGCGTGGCGACGAGCTGGTCGGCGTAGCGCCGGCTCAGGTCGCCCCGCCAGTCGAACGGGGCCCGGTCGAGGTTGGGCACCGGGGCCAGCACGTAGTAGGTGTGCCGGCCGTCCGGGGCGACCGACGGGTCGGTCCGGCTCGGGTTGGTGACCAGCAGCGACGGGTCGCTCATCAGCTCGCCGCGCCTGATCACCTCGTCGAAGGTGCCTTTCCAGGACCGTCCGAAGTGGATGTTGTGATGAGCGATCTTCCCATACCCCTGCGTCGATCCGACGTGCAGGACCACGCAGGACGGCGAGTAGGTCAGCTTCCGCTGCCGCCCCTCGGGGAGCAGGTCGCGGTAGGCGACCGGCAGGTCCGGGTTGAGCACCACCACGTCGGCCGGGATCAGCTCGCCGTCGGCGGTGACCACGCCGGTGGCCCGGCCGTTGGCGGTCTCCACCCGGGCGACCGTGGTGTCGTAGCGGATCTGGACGCCGTGCTTCTCGGCCGCGCCGGCCATCCCCTTGGAGACCGCGTGGATGCCGCCGCGCGGGAAGTAGACCCCGGCCACCGAGTCGAGGTACGCGATGACGCTGTAGATGGCCAGCGCGTCGTGCGGCGAGAGCCCGGCGTACATCGCCTGGAAGGAGAAGATCCGCTGGGTACGCGGGTCGGAGAAGAACTGGTTGATCTTGGTTTGGAGTCGCCGGAACGCCCCGTTCGCCAGCAACTTCAGCAGGTTGCCGGTGAGCAGGTCGGTCGGGGCGTCCAGGTTGCGGTCGATGAAGTCGGCCCGTTCCCAGTTCCACAGGTTGCGGGCGTAGTCGACGAACCGGAGGTAGCCGTCGGCCTCGCGGGGGCCGCAGACCCGGGAGATCTCGGCCGCCATCCGGGTGGTGTCGGTGATCACGTCCAGGGTGGAGCCGTCCGGGTAGTAGGCCCGGTAGGCGGGGTCGACCGGGGTCAGGTCGAGCCAGTCGTGCAGCTCCTCGCCGACCGCACCGAGCGCCTCGGCGATCAGGTCGGGCATGGTGAGCACGGTGGGGCCGGTGTCGAACTCGTACCCGTCGACGCTGAGCCGACCGGCCCGTCCGCCCGGCACCGGCTCGCGTTCCAGCACGGTCACCTGCCGGCCGCTACCGGCCAGGTGCAGCGCACACGCCAGCCCGCCCAGGCCCGCGCCCACGACCACCACCCGGTCCGTACGTCCCGTCACGGTCCGCACGCGACCACCTCCTTCAGAAAGTTGCCCATCATGCCCGCCGCGTCGCGGCGGCGGTGGCGAGACCGGTCAGCGCGGTGCGCGCCGTCTCGTCGATCGACGCGGTCTCCAACGCGGCGAGCGCGTCGGTGACCCGGTCGGAGATCATGCGCTCGACCCGGCCGACCGCTCCGGTGTCGGCGACGATGTCGGCCAGCCGGGCGACCTCGCGGATGCCGACGGCGGTGCCGGCCCGCTCCAACGCCCGCCGCTGGCCGCCGGTGGCGAGTTGGCGGGCGAGCATCAGCAGCACCGTCGGCTTGCCGGTGCGCAGGTCGTCGCCGGCCGGCTTGCCGGTCGCCGCCGGGTCACCGTAGACGCCGAGCAGGTCGTCGCGGAGCTGGAACGCCTCGCCGACGGCCAGCCCGTAGCGGGTGTACGCGGCGATCAGCGGCGCGTCGGGCTCGGTGCCGGCCAGGCAGGCGCCGAAGAGCAGCGGACGCTGGACGGTGTAGCTGGCCGTCTTGTAGCGGGCCACCCGCAGCGCCCGGTCCACCGACCAGTTCGCCGCGTCGTTCTCGCCGAGCACGTCGAGGTACTGCCCGGCGATGGTCTCGACGCGCATCTGGTCGTAGCAGCGCCGCACCTCCAGCATCCGGGTCGGCGGCACGGTGGCGTGGGCGAGCAGCCGGTCCGCCCAGACCAGGCAGAGGTCGCCGATGAGGACGGCAACCGACTCACCGAACCGACCCGGATCGCCGGTGTGTCCGGCGGTGACGTGCCGGGCGGCGGCGGCCCGGTGCACGGTGGGCAGGCCCCGTCGGGTGTCCGAGGCGTCCATCACGTCGTCGTGCACCAGGGCGAAGGTGTGCAGCAGTTCCAGGGCGGCCAGCGCGGGCAGCACGGTGGGCAGTGGCGCGTCGCCGCCCACCACGCCCCGCCAGCCCCAGTAGGCGAAGGTCGGGCGGACCCGCTTGCCGCCGGCCAGCACGCAGTCGCGTGCCGTCGCGGCGAAACCGCCCATCGCTGCGTCGATCTCGGTCAGCGCGTCGACCTCGCGGGCGAGGAACGCCGCCAGGGTGCCGTCGACGTCGTCGACCAGGTCACGGGCGAAGGCGGCCAGTACGCCGTGGACCGGATCGTCCGTCGCTCCCGGCTGTGCCGGCGCGACGCGGAGCGCGTTACCCGCAACTGCGTCGTTGGCCATGGGGGCGAGCGTACCCTAGGGTTACGAGTTGCGTCGATTGCTGCGTCGAATCAGAGGAGGCCCGGTGGACACCGATCTCACCGCTGCCTATGCCCGCTGCCAGGAGCTGCACAGACACCACGGGCGCACCTACTATCTCGCCACCCGGCTGCTCCCCGCATGGAAACGCCGACACGTGCACGCCCTGTACGGGTTCACCCGCTACGCCGACGAGATCGTGGACCGCACCGAGGACCTGCCCCCCGCCGAGCGGGCCGCCCGGCTGGACGCCTGGGGTTCCCGCTTCGTCGCCGGCCTGCACGGTGCGCCGGTCGACGACCCGCTGCTGCCGGCGGTGCTGCACACCATCGCCGTGTTCGACCTGGACCGGACCGACTTCGCGTCGTTCCTGCGCAGCATGGCGATGGACCTGACCGTCATGTCGTACCCGACCTACGACGACCTGCTCGACTACATGGAGGGCTCGGCGGCGGTCATCGGCACCATGATGCTGCCCATCCTCGGCAGCTCCGACCCGGTCGCCGCCCGGGAACCGGCCCGGCAGCTCGGGTTCGCCTTCCAGCTGACCAACTTCATCCGGGACGTCGCCGAGGACCTCGACCGGGGCCGCACCTACCTGCCCGACGAGGACCTCGCCAAGTTCAACGTCACCCGCGAGGACCTGCTCGCCGCCCAGGCCGCCGGCCACAGCACCGACAAGATCCGCGACCTGATCGAGTACGAGGTGACCCGCGCCCAGGCCCACTACGCCGCCGCCGCGCCGGGCATCACCCTGCTCGCCCCCGCCTCCCAGGCGTGCATGCGCACCGCCTACGCCCTCTACGGCGGCATCCTCGACGAGGTCGCCGCCCAGGACTACGACGTGTTCGTGAAGCGGGCCGTGGTGCCCCAGCGGCGACGGCTGGCGGTGGCGGCGAAGGCTCTGCTGACCCGTACCGGCACCCCGGTCGTGGTGCCCGGCCCGGCCCTGACGTGAGCGGCCGTACGGCGGTGGTGTTGTTCACCCGCGACCTGCGGGTGCACGACCACCCGGCGCTGGCGACGGCCTGCGCCGCCTTCGACCGGGTGGTGCCGCTGTACGTCCTCGACCCGACGTTGGCCGACCACTCGCCCAACCGCACCCGGTTCCTGCACCAGTGCCTCGCCGAGCTGCGGGACACCCTGCGCGGGCTCGGCGGTGACCTGGTGATCCGCCGGGGTGACCCGGTGGCCGAGGCGGTCCGGGTGGCCCGGGAGATGGGTGCCGAGGGCATCGGCCTGTCCGCCGACGTCAGCCGCTACGCCCAGCGCCGGGAACGCCGGCTGCGCGCCGAGTGCGACCGGCACCGGCTCGCCCTGCGGCTCTTCCCCGGCGTCACGATCGTCGAGCCGGGGGCGCTGCGACCCGGCGGCGGCGACCACTACCGGGTGTTCACCCCCTACCACCGGGTCTGGTCGGCGGCGCAGTGGCGCGAGGAGCTGGCCGCGCCCCGGCGGGTCACCCTGCCCGACGGGGTTGCGGTCGGCCGGCTGCCGGCCCTGCCGAAGGGCGAGTCGCCGCAGGCCGCGGTCGGCGGCGAGACCGTCGGGCAGCGCCGGCTCACGCAGTGGTTGCCGACCCTGCGCCGGTACGACGACATCCACGACGACCTGGCCGGTGACGAGACCTCCCGGCTCAGCCCGTACCTGCGGTTCGGTTGCCTGTCCCCGCTGGCGGTGGCGAACCGGGCCGACGACCGGGGGCACCCGTTCGTCAGGCAGCTCTGCTGGCGGGACTTCTACCACCAGGTCACCGCCGCCTTCCCGGAGATCGCGGCGAAGGCGTACCGGCGCGGGGCCACCGAGGACTGGCGGTACGACGCGGCGGCGCTGACCGCCTGGACCGAGGGTCGGACCGGAATGCCGATCGTGGACGCCGGGATGCGCCAGCTGCACGCCGAGGGGTGGATGCACAACCGGGCCCGGCTGATCACCGCCGGCTACCTGACCAAGGTGCTCGGCCTGGACTGGCGGCCCGGTCTCGCGGTCTTCTCCCGCTGGCTGCTCGACGGGGACGTGCCCGACAACTCCGGCAACTGGCAGTGGGTGGCCGGCACCGGCAACGACAGCCGCCCCTACCGCGGGCTCAACCCGGTCCGCCAGGCCGAACGCTACGACCCCGACGGCGGGTACGTGCGTCGTTGGGTGCCCGAGCTGGCGGCGGTGGCCGGCAAGGCCGTGCACCAGCCGTGGCGGCTGCCCGTCGAGGTGCGCCGCACCCTCGACTACCCGCCGCCGCTGGAGGTGCCCGGCGCCGACCCGGTCTGGTTGCGCTGACCCCGTCCGGCGGCCCGGCCCACCGTCACCCGCGCCACACGGTGACCTTGATGATCAGACCGCCGTCGTCCAGCGTGTTTACCGCCTGCAACCAGCCGGGGTGCCCCTCCGAGGTGGTGAAGCAGTACTGCTGGTTGCCGCCGCCGATGTAGTGGTGCGCGAAGCTCTGCTGCCCGGCCTCCCGGTAGTCGCGGCAACGCGCGTCGGCGTCCTGCTCCGGCCCCTTGTTGCTGTCGTCGTACATCGCGCTGTGCCGGGCGCTGGAGTAGAGGATGTAGCCCCAGTCCAGATAGACGTCGACGTCGGCGTCCTGGGTGTTGCGGCGTTCGGCCCGGCCCCGGTCCAGCTCCACCCCGGTCTTCTTGCCGAGTTGCACCACGTCGCTGAAGAGGACAGTGGCGGGCGAGGCCGGCGCGGTGGCGGCCGGTGTGGCGGCGGCTGGCGCGGTCGTGGTCGGTGTGGTGGTGGTCGGGCCGGCTGCCGGGGCGGCCGTTGTCGACCCGGCGGTGGCGGCCCGGTGGTCGGGGCGGGTGACCGCCAGCAGGACGCCACCCCCGGCGAGGACCAGCAGCAGCCCGAGACTGACGGACGCCGCCAGCCAGCGGCGCTGCCGCAGCCGGTACGCCAGCAGCCCGATCAGGGCGAGCGCGGCGGTCAGGACCCACAGCGGCCACCACGGATCGGCCCGTAGCACCTGCACCAGACCGACGAGCCCGGCAGCGGCGGTGATCAGGTTGGCGGCCAGGCTGGACCGGTCGGGGGACCGGGCGGGCTCGGGCGTTCCCGGGGAGTGACCGGCGGCAGGAGCGTCGTGTTCCACGAGGAAGAAAGCGTACGCATGGTGCGCGATCGATGACAGTGCTCACGCCGTCAGCCGCCGGTCGTCTTTCCGTCACCACCGGGATACCGGAGGGGGTGCATGGTGCCGGGGCGGGTGCCGAGCGCGGCGGTACGCGGTGCTTCGTCGGCTCACCGGCGCGGGAATTCCGGGGCGGACCGGTGGTCGGGGGCGGGGCCGTGCGGAATGCTGGCGGGATGGCAGAGCCGGAACTGGTGGACGTGGTCGTGGTCGGGCTCGGCGTGGGCGGCGAGGAGGTGGCCGGGCGACTCGCCGAGGCCGGCCTCAGCGTCGTCGGCGTCGAACGGGACCTGGTCGGCGGGGAGTGCCCGTACTGGGGGTGCATCCCCAGCAAGATGATGATCCGGGCGGCGAACGCCCTGGCCGAGGCGCGACGGGTCGACGGGCTGGCCGGGTCGGCGCAGGTCCGGGCCGACTGGGCGCCGGTGGCGAAACGCATCCGGGAGGAGGCCACCGACACCTGGAACGACCGGGCCGCGGTGGACCGGTTCACCGGCAAGGGCGGGCGGTTCCTGCGCGGCAGCGGCCGACTCGACGGTCCCGGCCGGGTCCGGGTCGGTGACCAGGTGTTCCAGGCCCGGCGGGGGATCGTCCTCGGCACCGGTACCCGCCCGTCGATCCCGCCGATCGACGGGCTGGCGGGCACCCCGTACTGGACGAACCACCAGGCGATCGAGGTGGCGGAGCTGCCGGCGACCCTGCTGATCATCGGGGGTGGGGCGATCGGGCTGGAGCTGGCGCAGGTCTTCGCCCGGTTCGGGGTCGGGGTGACCGTGCTGGAGGCGTCCGGCCGGGTGCTCGCCCTCGAAGAGCCGGAGTCGTCCGAGGTGGCCGCCGCCGCGTTGCGTGCCGACGGGGTGGAGATCGCCACCGAGGTCAAGATCGAACGGGTCGGCCACGACGACGACACCTTCACCGTGTACGCCGCCGGTGACCGGTCGTTCAGCGCCGAGAAGCTGCTGGTGGTGACCGGTCGCCGGGCCCACCTGGACGAGTTGGGGTTGGACACCGTCGGGGTGGACGCCACCCAGCGCTACCTGCCGGTGGACGACCGGATGCACGTCACCGACGGGATCTGGGCGGTCGGCGACGTGACCGGCGAGGGCGCGTTCACCCACATCGCCATGTACCAGGCGTCGATCGTGGTCGCCGACGTGCTCGACCGCGCCCGGCGGGCCGAGGGCGGCCCCGACGCCAGCGGCACCGCCAGCGTGGTGGGCGGTGCGATGGGCGCGGCCAGCGCCGTCGGGGGTTCGATGGGCGCGGCCGGCCCGAGCGGCGCCGCCGGCACCGTCCCCCGCGCCGACTACCGGGCGCTGCCCCGGGTCACCTTCACCGACCCGGAGGTGGGCGCGGTCGGGCTCACCGAACGGCAGGCCCGCGAGCGGGGCATCAACGTGCAGGTCGGCTTCACCGAGCTGTCGTCGTCCACCCGGGGCTGGATCCACGGTGGCGAACCGGGCGGCTTCATCAAGGTGATCGCCGACGCCGACCAGGGGGTGCTGATCGGTGCGACGTCGGTCGGCCCGGCCGGGGGTGAGGTGCTGTCGGCGCTGGTCGTGGCGGTGCACGCGGCCGTCCCGGTCAGCCAGCTGAGGCACATGATCTATGCGTACCCGACGTTCCACCGGGCCATCCAGAGCGCCCTGAACGACCTGAGCTGAGCCCGGCGCACCGGCCCGGCGCGGCGCAACCGCCGCGTCGGCCGGTCCGGTCCGGCCTCGGAGCAGACCGGGCCAGGTTCCCGATCCGCGCCGGCCGGGCCGGGTTCCCGGTTCATGCCGGCCGGGCGGGGTGCGCGGTTCGTGCCGGCCGGGCGTGGTGCGCGGTTCGCGCCGCCGGGTGGGGTTCCCGGTTCGTGCCCCGGGCCGGGTTGGGTTCCCGGTTCGCACCGGCCAGGTGGGGTTCCCGGTTCGCGCCGGCCGGGCCGGAATTACTGTCCGTGCCGGCCGGCACCGGCGGCGAACCGGGCCGCGCCGGCGGTGGCGTCCGCCGCCAACGAGTCGATGCCGTAGGCGAACTCGGTGGCGAACGCCTCCGGCTCGGGCCGGCCGGCACCGGCCAGCACCGAAGCCCGGTCGTTGCGCAGGCAGGTCTGCGGATGCCGGGCGATCTCGGCGGCCAGCCGCTCGGCCGCCGTCCGCGCCTCACCCGGCGCGACCACCCGGTTGACCAGCCCCATCGCGTACGCCTCGTCGGCGGGCACCGGGCGGCCGGTGAGGATCAGGTCCATCGCCCGGCTCTGGCCGATCAGCCGGGGCAGTCGTACCGTGCCGCCGTCGATCAGCGGCACTCCCCAGCGTCGGCAGGACACCCCGAGCACCGCGTCCGACTCGGCGACCCGCAGATCGCACCAGAGCGCCAGCTCCAGGCCGCCGGCCACCGCGTACCCGGAGATCGCCGCGACGACCGGCTTGGACAGTGCCATCCGGGTCGGACCCATCGGGCCGTCGCCGTCGGGCTCGACCCGGTTGCCGCTCGGCGTGCCGATGGCCTTGAGGTCGGCACCCGAGCAGAACGTGCCGCCCGCGCCCCACAGCACCGCGACCCGGGCCTCCGGGTCGGCCTCGAACGCGCGGAACGCGTCGGCGAGCGCCCGCGCGGTCGGCCCGTCAACGGCGTTGCGCGACGCCGCCCGGTCGAGGATCACCGTGGTCACCGCCCTGTTCCGGGCAACATGCACCGCCATCCCCCCAGCATCCCCCGCCCACCCCCGCCCGGCCACCCCGCCTGCGCCCGCAGGCCCCGCCGGTTGCGCGGGGCTTGCGGGTGCGCTCCCCGCTCATCCCGCCTGTCCGCAGGCGCTGCCCGTTGCGCGGGGCTTGCGGTTGCCACCCCGCCTGTCCTTGCCTACACCCGCAGGCCCTGTTTGTTGTGCGGGGCTTGCGGGTGCGCTCCCCGCCCGCCCCGCCCGCCCGCAGGCCCTGCCTGTTGCGCGGGGCCTGCGGGTGCGCTCCCCGCCCCGCCTGCCCGCCCGCCCCGCCTGCCCGCCCGCCCCGTCTGCCCGCAGGCCCTGCCTGCTGTGCGGGGCTTGCGGGTTGCGCTGGGGCGGGGTCCCTTGGGGCTTGGGCGGCGCCATCGGCGCGACAATGGCGGGGATCTGCGTGGGCGGGTGGTGCCGGGGCGTGGTCGGCCGGTGCGGCCCGGTGTCACGCGGGCGCGGGCGGGGGTCAGCGGCGGTCGGTGATCCGGGTGAGGAAGGTCTGCCAGGCGGCGGGGGTGAAGGTCAGGGTGGGGCCGTCGGGGTCCTTGGAGTCGCGGACGGCGATCATCCCGGGCAGGTTGCCGGCCACCTCGACGCAGTTTCCGCCGTTTCCGCTGCTGCGGGTGCTCTTGCGCCAACGTGCGTGGTTCAGTTCCATGTCTGGGCCACCTTCGTGATCAGATCGACGGACTGCCAGTGGGACAACGCCTCGCCGCGCACGTTCTCCCACGCTGTCATCATGGCCGCGAGGTCATCGAGATCGCTAATCACCTGCCCCTGGAGTTGGTTGTCGAGATAGCCGGCCACCCGGTGATCCGGGTTCGTCGCGATCACGAAGGGACCGTTCAGGCCGGCGTACTCGCCGACGGTGGCCGGCACGACGTGCACCCGGACGTGCGGCTGTTCGCAGGCCGTGGCGAGGGTGAGCAGCTGCTCGTGCATGGTCCGTCGGCCGCCGACCGGCCGGCGCAGGACCGTCTCGTCGAGCACCGCCGTGAGCTGCGGCGGATCGTCACGCTTCAGGATGGACTGGCGGGCGAGCCGGGCCGCGAGGTGCCGGTCGACGTCACCCCGGGGCAGCGTGCCCGCACCGAGCAGGACGGCTCGGGCGTACGCCTCCGTCTGGAGCAGGCCGGGGACCACGGCGGACTCGAACGAGCGCAGCGACAGGGCATCGCGTTCGATCTCCTGCCAGGGACGGAACCACACCGGCTCACGACGTCTTGAAGTGTCCGGCCAAATGTCTACGATGTCCCGCCGCAGTGCCTCCGCTGCGGCCACCCGGTGCCGGGCATGCGGGATCCGCCCTTCACTCAGCCAGCGGCCCACCGTCTTGGGATCGACACCCACGCGCTCGGCGAGGGATTCGGTGGTGTAGCCGGTTTCGTTGAGTGCCGCGCGCAGCGCATCGTTCACGACTCCTCCATCGGACGTCTCGAATTTCTGGTCACCATACGCCTACGCGGTGTATCTGTCTGACCACACCGAGGCACGATCTGCTGGAGGGCGGCGCGACCGGTGGAGGCGAAGGAACCCGGCGGTCGACGTCCAGCCCGGGGCCGCCCCGCCGAGGACGGGTGGGGCGGCCCCGATCCACCCGGAAGGAGAACCACAGTGCGACACCGCTCCCTGCACCACACCCGACCACACCTGCCGATGCGTCCACTGTGGCGGTGTCGGGGCTGCGGTGCGGAGTGGCCGTGTCAGCCGGCCCGGCTCGCCCTGCTGGTGGAGTACCGCGAGGACCGCACCGGCCTGCTCGTCTACCTGAGCACCCTGATGGCCGAGGCGGGTACGCAACTGTCCCAGCTCAACGGGAACGTCGTACCCGAGAATCTGATGGGTCGTTTCCTCGGGTGGGCCCGAGCGCGCGGGTCGGACACCAGCCCCTGACCCCGGCCGGCGGGCCGCCCACCGGGGCGCTGGTGGGCGGGATGCCGCGGCCGGTCGGTATCCGCGTCCCGGCACGGCGTTGATCAGGGCAAAGGGCAGATTCGTCCCGGCCGCCCGGTTTGCGGCCCGGTCAGCCGGGAAGTCGGAGAACGTGCGAGCGTTGATGACGAAACTCGAACAGGCCGCCGCGTTGGACCAGGCCGGCGACCGGTTGCAGCGTGCCGTCCAGGCGGCCCTGCGCCCACAGCGGGTGCGTGACCTGCTGCACGGCGTCTTCCTGGGCCATCCGCTGCACCCCGCGATGGTGCAGGTGCCGGTGGGGGCCTGGATCAGCGCGGCAGTGGTCGACCTGCTTCCCGGCCAACGTCGAGCGGCCACCACACTGGTCGCGCTGGGCACCGTGAGCGCGCTACCCGCCGCCGTGGCCGGACTCAACGACTGGGCGGAACTCTCCCGGGACCAGCGGCGGGTGGGACTCGTCCACGCCGCCGCCAACACCGTCGGCCTCACCCTGTACGCCGGCTCCCTCGCCGCCCGGTTGACCGGTCGGCACGGCGTCGGCCGGGCGCTGGCCTACCTGGGGCTGGGTGCGGCGAGCGCCGGGGCGTACCTCGGTGGGCACCTGGCGTACAAGCAGGGCGCGCAGGTCAGTCAGAGCGTCTCGGAGCTGCACCGGATGAGCGACGGTTGGCATCCGGTGGCCGAGCTGGCCGCGCTGCCGCAGCGGAAGCTGGTGACCCGCGAGGTGGACGACGTCTCGGTCATCCTCTACCGGCACGGCGACGAGGTCACCGTCCTGCTGGAGCGCTGCCCGCACCAGAGCGGTCCGCTCGGTGAGGGCGAGGTGCAGGAGATCGACGGGCACGCCTGCGTGGTCTGCCCCTGGCACGGCTCGGCGTTCCGCCTCGACGGCGGCGAGGTCGTCCACGGTCCCTCCGCCACCGACCAGCAGACCCTCCCCACCCGCGTGGTCGACGGCACCCTCCAAACCCGCCTCCCCTAACCCGGAAGTACACCTACTTCCTCCAGACCAGGGCCCCTTCCTTCCTCCAGACCAGGGCCCCTTCGCGCAGCGGAGCGACAAGACCTAACCCCATCCCTCCAACCCACCTACCCCGTCTCTCCCCCCGCCCCGTTGATCAAGCGACTGAGGCCCAACATCCCCGTTGATCAAGAGGTTTGCGTCAAATCCCCCCGTTGATCAAGAGGTTTAGGTCAAAGTTGATCTCCAAATTGACGTAAACCTCTTGATCAACGGGGCGAGACCAGCCGGGCGAGGCCGGGTGGGCGAGGCCGGGTGGGGCCGGGTGGGCGAGGCCGGGTGGGGCCGGGTGGGCGAGGCCGGGTGGGGCCGGGTGGGCGAGGCCGGGTGGGGTGGGGTGGGTGGGTGGGGGCGGGGGTCAGTCGCGGCGGTGGCGGCCGGTTACCAGGTCTCGGGCGGCGGAGGCGCGGCTGCCCATCGAGCGGCCCGGGGTGCGGCCGGCGGTGCGGGTGGTGGACATGCGGGCGGCGGCGATCCGGGCGGCCGAGGTGCGGCCGGCGGTCACCCGGACGGGGCGGCGGCGCAGGCCGAGCACCGCACCGATCTGCGCGCCGACGATGCTCGCCACCGCCAGTACCGCCGACACGGCCAGCGGCCGGTTGATCGCGTCGGCCGGGGTGGCCCGGGACGCCCCGGCGGCCATCGCCGGTGGCACGCCGACCGGTCGCTCGGCGGGCGGTTGGGCGGTCTGCGGGGTGGCCGTCTGCGGCGTGGCCGGCCCGATCTTCCCCGGCTTCGGGGTGGCCGGACCGGTCGGCTTCGAGGCGGCGGGTCCGGTCGGCTTGCCCGGGGTGGCCGGTGAGCCGGGGGCACCCTGGTGTTGCGGGTCGGCCTGGCCGCCCGGCGTGGTGACCGGCGGGCGCGGGGACGGTTTGCGGGGCGTGTTGGGGACCAGGTGGCCGCTGGCGTGCCGGCGGGCACCGGTGTCGTCGGCCTCGGCGGGGAGTTTGATGAGCTGACCCGGCCGGATCCGGTCGGCGTCGCGCAGGTCGTTGAGCCGGGCCACTTCGGGATAGCGGTCGAAGTCGTCCAGGTAGCGTTCCGCGACCTCTCCCAGGTAGTCGCCCCGGGCCACCCGGTACATCGGCTTCGCCGTCGACTTCCCGTCCTCGACGCCGGTCCGGGGGACGGGACCGAGGCCGGAACCGGGGACCGCGCCGTGGGTGACACCGGCGCTGGCACCGAGGCCGGCGCTGGGGGCGGCACCGAGCCCGGTACGGGAGGTGTCCAGGGTGGTCGCCACGCCGGTGCCGGCGGCGGCCGGGAGCGGCTGGGCCAACGTCACGGCCGCGCTCGCCGCCGGGCTGGCCGCGAGGATCAGGGCGACCGAGCCCAGCAGGGCTGCTGCCGCCCGCTGCTGCCGGCTCATCCCGGGCAGCCGGGGCGTCTGCCGGCGGGTGATCTGGGCACCCATCTCCACCAGCACCGAGAAGGCGAACGTCGCCCAGCCGAACCAGCCGACCAGCGCCAGTGCCCGGATGAAGAGCTGGCCGTCGTCCCGGCTGGTCAGCACGGAGCCGACCTCGGTGAGGGTGGGCAGGTGGTCCGGCAGCGGGTTGCCGGCGAAGGCGAGCAGGGCGATCGGGGCGCCGACCAGCAACGCCACCAGCACCACCAGCGACCCGAAGCCGGTGAGCAACTGCCCGGTACGTCGGGCAGTGGAACCACGCGGTGTGGCCATGCTGCCCTCCTTCCTACGGTCTGCCGGTGCGGGGACACCGGATGGGTGGGCCTACGGTCTCGGTGCGGGACCCCGGTGAGCGGGCCTACGGTCTGGGTGCGCAACGGACGGAATCCGCCAGGTCGACGGGCTCATGGTCGGTCGGTGAGGGTGCGGGCGGTCGCCTCGCCGACGACGGTGACGGTGCGGTCCATGCCGATCAGGCCGAGCATGTGCCGGCGGTAGACGACGGTGACGCGTACCCGGATCTGTTTCTCGCCGGCCACCACCGGGAAGCTGACCTGCTGGCTGGTCACGTCGGAGTTGCCCCGCAGGTACTGGGTGACGGCCGCGCGGGCACCCGGCTCGTCGATCACCTTGGGCCGGCCCTCGATCGCGGCGGCCCGGTCGATCACCTGCCCGCCGCTGCGGGCCGCCTCGGCGGCCAGGTCGTCGGCGCGTTGCAGGGTACGCAGCTGACCCGCGCCGTCGTACGCGACGCCGATGATCGCCAGCACACCGATCATGGTGACGGCGAGGAAGAGGCTGATCCGGCCCTCGTCGCCGGTCGGACGCGCGGTCACTGCCGGGTCCGGTAACGGTCCAGGGGGGAGGCGAAGGTCGCCTCGACCCGCCGGTCACGCATCGGCAGCCCGGGGAAGCGCATGCCGGCGAAGGAGACCGTGCAGCTCACCCGGACCCAGATGCTCACCGGCTCGCCGAGCGGCCGCCGGAACGCCGTGCCCACCGAGGTGTGGTCGGAGTTGCGCGTCGAGCCCCAGACCGTGACCTGGGGTGCGCTCGTACAGTTGAGGCCACGCCAGTCGAGCTGCCGGCGGGCGGCCGTCCGGGCGGCGCTCTCCGCCGTGCCGGCGTCGCGGGCGATCGAGGCGGCCCGCGCGGCGTCGTGCGCCGCCGCCTCCACCGCCTCGTCGGCCACGGCAACCCGGCCGGCCACCCCGGCCAGCATCAGCAGCGCCAGGAACGCCGGGGTCAGCACCGCCACCTCCACCGACACCGATCCCCGGGTACGCTCCGCCGCCCGATTCACCGACACGTGGCCCGGGTGACACCCGACCACCTCGTCGGGGCTGCCGGATCGCGGGGCGTGGACCACGACCCGGTCGCCCCGGACACGTCGTCGGGCGGACCGGGTCAGCAGCTCGCGCCAGGTACGCCGGGGCGGGTGGGCGGTCACGGGTTGGTCCACCGTTCGGCCGTGCCGTGGGCGGTCTGCCGGACATCGAACCGGACGGCCGGGATGACGCTCAGGGACTTCCCGGTGACCGTGCAGGTCACCTCGGTGGCGGTGGCGGCGCAGGTGGTCTTCGCGCCGACCAGCCAGTCCCCGGCGGCACCCAGGAAGTGTTTGGCGCGGGCCTCACCCGCCCCGGCCGGCGCGTCGAGGACCCGTTGCGCGTTCACCCCGCTCTGGGCGGCGTGCATCGCCGTCGACCGGGCCACGAACCAGGCGGCGATCTGGACGGAGCTGAAGAGCAGCACCAGCACCGCCGGCATCACCACGGCCAGCTCCACGGGGTTGGCCCCCCGGTCCGTACCCCCGGCGGTGAGCCTGCGGTGGGCGGCCCGGCCTACGGCGCGGAGCCCGGTCGGGGCGTCCCGCCCGGCCGTGGACGCGCACGGGGGTGCGCACCGGGACCTGGCGGTGGGGGCCGTCCGGTCCCGGCGCGAGCCGGTCAGGGGGAGACTGGTCACGGGTTGTCGATGCTGTTCATCCAGTCGGTGGCCTTGGTCAGGACGATGCCGGTGACTGCGACCCCGGCCACCACCAGGCCGGCGATGATCACGGCGGTCGGGACCGGGCTGTCGCCCCGCTCCGCCTCGCGGCGTAGCTCGGCCAGGCGGGCCACGGTGGCCGCGTAGAGGAAGGTGACGAGGTGCATGGCGGGACTCCTTGGGGAGGTGGGTTACTCAGAGGCGGGCGATGAACGGATAGAGGACGAAGGCCAGCAGCACGAAGACCAGCAGCGAGCCGGGAATGTCCAGCCGACTGGTGACGCCCTCGGCGCGGGCCAGGTTGTCGGTGCGGATCTGGTCCCGGAGCGACTCGGCGCGGCTGCGCAGCGTCTCGTGCACCTGGGCACCCTCGCTGCCGGAGGACCGCATGATCGCCCCGACGTCACCCAGCTCCGGGATGCCGATCTTCTCGGCCAGCGCCTGCAACTCGTCCCAGGGCGAGTGCATCTGCATCTGGGCGATCCGCAGCGACTCCCTGATGCGGGCGAAGACCCAGCCGTCGCAGACCGCCGCCGCGCGTTCCAGCGACTGCACCGGGCCGTGCGCCGCCGACAGCTGCAGCGCCACCAGATCCAGGTAGGTGCAGACCGCCGCGCGGAACTCGTCCCGGGCGGTGTCCGCCTTGGCCAGCACCGTGTGGTGCGCGAGCAGTGCGCAGACCAGCGCCAACCCCAGACTGCCCAGCACCGGTACGGCCACCGGGATGCTCACCCCGGCGAGGAAGAGCAGGGCCCCCGCCACCGTCGGGGTGGCCAACCCGACCAGGGCGGAGAGCAGGATCGACATGGTGTACTGCTCGGGGGTCTGGTCGAGCAGGGCGAGCTGGCGGTGCGGCGGGCGCAGCCAACGGGCGACGCCCCCCAGCCAGTCCGGCCCATGTCCGGCGGCGACGGCGGTGCCCGCCGGTTGGTGCAGTCGACGCAGCGCCGGGCCGAGCGCCGGGGAGGCCGGCAACGCCTCCCGGACCAGCAGGAACACGCCGAGTCCGATGGCGGCCCCGCCGAGCACCGCGATGGTGAGCTGCCAGTTGAGCATCATGCGACCAGCTCCGCCGGGTCGGGTCGGGGCAGGAACCGGGGCGGCGGTGGGGGCTGGCTCATCGCGCGCACCCACACCAGCAGGGCGATGAACGCCGTCGCGAGCACCGCCATCAGCACCTGACCGAACAACGTCCCGTACGGCCGGACGTACTCGGTGTTGACCAGCCCGTACGCCAGCACGGCCAGGGTCATCCCGGTGAGGAAGCGGACCGCGAACCGGGGCTGGGTGCGTTTGGCCTCCACCTCGCGCCGGGTGGCGACCTCGGCGGAGGCGGCCGACGCGATGGAGCCGAGGACGTCGCCGAGGCGTTCCCCCCGGTCGGTCAGGTGCAGGATCAGCGCGGCGACCACCTGGTCGCAGACCGGGTCACCGATCTCGTCGGCGAACGCCAGCAGGGCGGACCGGGCCGTCCAACCGGCCTGGAGACGGGCGGCGAGCAGCCGTACCTCCTCCTGGATCTGGTCCGGGACGGTGGCGATGGTGACGATGATCGCCTGCTGGAGGCCCTGCCCGGTGTTGGAGACGTCCTTGAGTCGGCGGGTCCACTCGCCGACGGCCTCGATCCGGGTGATGGCCCGTTCCTCGGCCCGGCCCACCGCGAACAACCAGGGCACCCCCGGCACCGCCACCGCCACGATCAGCCCCACCACCGGAAGCCCGGTCAGCAGGAACGCCAGTGCCCCCGCCACCGCCGCCGCACCGAGCGTCATCTGGTGGGCCCGCTGGTCCCGCCGGTTGGTGCCCGAACCGAGCCAGAGCCGACGCAGCCCGGTGGTCGAGGTGCGGGTCGGGCGGGTGGGCTTGGTGGTGCCGAACAACGCCACCACGGCCAGCACCATTCCGCCGACACAGGCCGCCCCGGAGACCACGGCGAGCAGTTCGATGGTGCTCATCGGCGCACCACCGGGGCGAGGCGGCTGTGCCGGGGGCGACGCCACGCGCCCGCCCCGGCCTCGATGAAACGGGACAGCAGCCGGGCGTCGTAGCCGACCCGCAGCAGCTGGCCGCGAACCCGTTCCGGCAGGTGGCGGGGGATGGCCCGACCGTCCGGGCCGGGCCCGAACACGGTGGTGGTGGTGATCCGGTTGGCGTCGCCGACGCCGATCACCTCCTCGACGTGGGAGACGAACCGGTGCTTGCGTCCGCCGATCGCGGTCTCGTCCTCGACGGTGACGTAGACGATCAGGTCGAGGGCGTTGCCGGCCATCCGGCGGGCCTGGTCGACGGTCATCTCCCGGCCGTGCGCCAGCGCCAGCTCGATGATCCGCTCGCTCACCCCGCCCGGGGTACGGGCGTGGATGGTGCACATCGATCCCCGGCTGGTGGTCATCGCCTGGAGCATCGGCACGATCTCCCGGGACCGGACCTCGCCGACGATGATCCGCAGTACGCCCATCCGCAGCGACACCGGGATCAGGTCGGCGATGCTCACCTCACCGGCCGGTCGACCGTCCAGGCCACGTTCGCCGTGCCCCTCCCGGGATTCGAAGCTCATCACCGCCCGGTGCTTTTCGCCGCGTCGGGCCGGCAGCAGTTCCCGGCTCTCCTCCAGCAGCACGTACGGTTCGTCGGGCGGGATCTCGTCCATCAGCGCCCGGATGACCGTGGTCTTGCCGGCCCCGGCCAGCCCGGCGACCATGATGTTCAACCCGGCCCGCATGGACGCCCGCAGGAAGTCACGCAGCAGCGGGTCGATCATCTCGTCCAGGTCGGGGCGGCTGCCGGCCAGGTCGTCGAGGCTGACGTCCAACGTGTTGTGCTTGCGGATCACCGCGTAGGGGCGGTGGCTGACCAGGAACACCGCCGCCAACCGGCTGCCGTCGGGCAGTTGCAGGTCAAGCGTCGGCTTCGAGGTGGACAACGACCGTTCGGTGGCCCCGGCCCGCCGGGCCGCCGCCTGGAGGATCTCCACCAGCTCGTCGTCGCTGTCGGCGATCGGCTCACCCCAGTCGACGCCGCCGCCGTGGCGGGTGATGCGCACCTGGTCGCAGCCGAGGATGTGCACCTCCTCGATGGTGTCGTCGACCAGCAGGGTCTGTAGCCGGCCCAGCCCGACCAGCTCGGCGGTCACCTGGTCGAGCAGGGTCCGTTCCTCGTCGGCGCTGAGCGGGGTGCCGGCCCGGCGTACCGCGTCGGCGTAGCCGGAGACCACGGCCACGGCGAGCCGGGCCCGCTCGACCTCCTCGGCGTCGGCGTCGAACTCCCGGCCGCGCTGCCACTGGGTGAGTCGTTCGCTCAGCTCCCGGCGCAGCTCGCGGACCACCGCGAAGTCCACCTTCGGCCGGGGTGGCGCGGTCGGCGCGGGTGCCGGCGGTGCGGCGGCCGGTGGCGTCGCCGGGGCGGTGGCGTGGTGCCGGCCGTTCACCGGGGCCAGCGGCGGCATGGTGGAGGTGACCCCGGGCGGCGGGGTGCGGGGGTCGTGGGAGACCGGCTCAAACCGCATCCGGCACCCCCTGCGCCGGGGTCGGCCAGGCCAACCGGGCCCGCCGCTGCTCCAGCAGCTCCCGCACCGGGGTCTCCAACGCGGCCGCCGCGCGCATCAGCGGCCGTCCGGCGCGGATCGTGCCGCCGAAGCTGAGCGCCTGCGCGGTACGCGGGTCCTGCGGCAACCGGGCGATCACCGGCACCCCCAGGGCCTTGCCGATCTCGCCGGTGCCGTGCCCGTCGCCGACCACCACCAGTCGCAGCGTGCCGGGGGGCACCCGGTGGTTGGTGAAGTCCCGTTCGATCGCCCGGATCATCGACCGGGTGCCGGAGAGGCCGGGCAGCTGCGCCCGGGTCACCAGCAGCACCACGTCGGCGGCGCGCAGCAGCGGCCACGGCGGCCCGAAGACCTGCAGGCGTCCGCAGTCGACGATCACGTCGTAACCGGGCCGGCCCTTCTCCAGGGTGTGGAAGTAGTCGGCGAACCGTTGCCACAGCGGGGCGACGCTGCCGGCCTGCGCCGGATCGACCACACCGGGCAGCAGCAGCCGTTCCCGCCTCGGCGCGTCCAGGTCGACCAGTTGGGACCAGAACGTCGACTCCAGGCTGCCGTCGCGCAGCTCGCCCACGGCCAGCTCACCGATGCCGCGTGGCCCGTCGAGGGCACCGCCCAGGTAGCCGGCGAGCACCGAGCCGCCGGCCGGGTCGCACTCGGCGAGCACCAGCCGCCGGTGCCAGCTCAGGGTGCAGGCCAGCGCCGTGGTGGTGACGCCGGGCGAGCCCTTCGCGGAGACCAGCGCGATGATGGCCATGGTCAGGCCGCCTCGGTCAGCACGAGGGCGATCCGGTCCTGCGCGGCCAGCACCACCACCGCCGGGACGTCGCGTACGGCGAGTGCCAGATAGATCACCACGTCGTCGTTCTCGGGGACGACGGCGTCGATCACCGTGGCGGTGAACCGGGTGGCCGACGGCTGGTTGTCGGCATCCTCGTCCGGGGTGCTGACCAGCAGCACCTTGTCACCGGGGTGCAGTTTGCGGGCCGGCACCTTGCTCGGTTCGAGGCCCAACGCGATCTGCTGCTGCCCCTGGCCGAGCAGCGGGGCGTCGGTGAGCTGGGCCATGGTGAGCAGCGAGCCGGGGACCAGGGACACGGCGGCCCGCTTGCCGACCACCTCGTCCCGCTTCTTCGCCGGCACCGGGGACAGCCCCGCGCCCCCGGAGACCTGCACACTGACCAGGTCGTCGGCGGTCAGGATGCGGCCCACCTCGACCGGGCGGGCGACCGCCAGGTAGCTGCCGGTGGCCCGCACCGAGGTGACCGCGAAGGCCGCGCCGAGCCCACCCAACGCGATCAGCAGCACGGCGAGCCCGAGCAGACCGGGCCGGGTACGGCGCTGCCGGACCACCTTGGGTGGGGCGACCGGCGCGTCCACCGGACCGCTGTTACGGGTGGCCAGACTCACTGGGACATCTCCGTTCGCGACTGCGGGGCTCGCAAAACCGGCTCACTCCTCGCGCTCACCGGACCACTCTCCGTTCGTGGCTGCGGGGCTCGCAAGATCGGCTCACTCCTCGCGCTCACCGGACAACTCTCCGTTCGTGGCTGCGGGGCTCGCAGGATCGAGCGGTGGGCGCTCATCGGGTCACCACCTGGAGTTCCTTGATCTGGATCTCGACGACGCCGCTGGTGCGGGTCTGCGCGATGTCACCGCTGCGGCCACCGCCGACCCAGTGCACGTTCCAGAAGGTGGTGGCGCTGACCCGGTAGTTGTTGGCCTTGGGGTAGCCGTCGTATCCGCAGGTGGGCGACTTCTTGCCGGCGTTCGGGCCGGTCGTCTTGTAGGGCGTGCCCGGGCCGGTGCAGGTGACCTTCTTGCCGTTGCCCATGGTCCACACGGTCCGTTGGACCTTGGCGGTGATGGTGACGGTCAGCCCCCGGTCGCTGGCCGAGGCGGTGAGCGGGCCGAAGTAGTTCTGGCCGGGGCTGGCCCACATCCAGACCGGCAGGCCGACCAGGCCGGGGCCGACGCTGCGCCGGGGCGCCACCGAGGCCCGGGGCGGCAGCAGGCTGATCGAGGCGAGCGCCCGGCGGGCCAGCTCCTCCGGGTCGGGCGGGGTGCCGAACCCGGGCGGCGGCCCGTCGAGCAGCACCATCGACTGGTCGCCCAGGTCCCCGCCGTTGCAGGTCCGGACGTACCACACCTTGCCATCGGCAGCGTCGGGCTGCGGCTCGGCCACCTTGTAGTAGCAGCCGCTGGCGTTGTCGAACCAGCCGAGCAACGGGTTGTAGCAGGGCAGCGGCTTGCCGTTCCACTGGCATTTCGGGGTGGCGCCGGGGCTGTTCGGGCCGCCCGGTCCGTCGCCGCCGCCGGGATCACCGGGGGTGCCCGGCTCGTCGTCCCAGACACTGCAGTCGTTCTGCCCCGGCGGGCACTCCACCCCCGGGCCGGCGGCCTGCGCCCGGGCCGGCGCGGCGAACCCGGCCGCGAGCACGGCCACCAGCAGGCCGGCCAGCACCCGACGGATGGGGAGACGTTCGGTGCTCCGTGTCAACATGGCTGGTCCTCGTGTGCCGCGCCGGCGCTGATCAGCCACCGGCCGTCCGGGTAGCGGGTCGCGGTGGCGGTCGCCAGGTGCCGGCTTCCGCCGGAACCTGGCACCACCCGCTTGTCCTTGACATAGACCAGCCGGTAGCCGGTGGCGTCCAGGCAGTCCTGGATCTCCACGGTCGGTGGGTCGCCGTCCAGGCTGACGGAGGTGACGGTGGGTGCGGACTTGAGCGTCCCGGTGCGTACCGCGCCGTGCCGGCGGGTGTCGTCGATGGCGACCCGGACCCGGGTGAGCAGCGGGTCGGCCAGGAACCGGGTCAGCTTCGGGTGGCGGGGGTCGCTGTCCCGGCTCGCCTCACGGGAGGCGTCGAGATAGCCGGCGTACGCCGCCAGCGCGGCCCGCTCGGCGGCCCGTTCCGCCTCGGTCGGCTGGCGGATGTCGCTCGCGGGCCGGGGTGCGGGCGCGGTGGTCGTCTCCGGTGAGTCGCCGCAGCCGGCGGCGGAGCCGGCCACCACGGCGACGACCAGGCAGGTGGTCCAGCGGCGGGAATGCCGAGTACGCATTGCCGTGCCCCTCCTCGGTATCACCCGGCGGCGGCGGTCGTGGCGGCCTCCGGGCATGCGGCGGTACGCCGGGATGATGTCGATCGGACATGTCCGGGTGCTGTCGCATTTACCTGTGCGGATCTTCTGCCAACTGTGGAGCGTCGTGTCCGGTGTGGGCGGTGACGCGGCTGCGCGGGGTTGCGTCCCACCCAAGGGGCGAGCATAGGCTGACGTGCGCCGATGCAACAGAGGCAATTCAACTGCGCACTCTCGGTGATGGGCAGGAGTGACGACACGTGGGCGATGTCCAGGGGGGCCGGCCGGGGCGACCGGTGCCGGCCGAACGAGGGCCGGTGCCCGTCGACCGGCCCGGCCCGGCCGTCGAACCGTCCGCGCCACCGGGGGATTTGGGGTGGGTCGAGGCGGCCGGTCCGATCCGTTCCCCGGCCGTCACGGCCACCACCGCCCAACCGTCCGGACGGGCGAGGGCGGTTCCCGGCTCCACCGCCGCCGGCGAGCTGATACCGGACCGTTACGTCGGCCCGGACGGGAAGTCACCCTCCGTGTTTTTTCTGCGGCGGCTGGCGGGGGTCCTGGCGGTCGTACCGGTCCTGCGGCTCGCGGTCGCCCGGTACGCCGTACCCCCGGGGGTGGTGGAACGGGCCGGGTGCGACGGCTGCGGCGCCCCGATCGGGCTGGACCGGCCGCTGCCGGCGCTCGGGCCGGTGGCCCGCTGCCCGGCCTGCCGGGGGCGGATCGGCGCGACGCCGCTCGCGGTCGAGGCGCTGTTGCTGGCGGCCGTGGCGGTGCTGGTGCTGGTCGACGGTCCGCTGGCCGAGCGGGCCGCGCTGGCCTGGTGGCTCGGCTGGGCGATCCCGCTGGTCCTGGTGGACCTGGCGGTGCACCGGCTGCCGGACCGGCTCACCTGGCCCGCCGCCGTCGGCACCTGGGCGTTGCTCGGGGTGGCCGCGCTGACCGGGGCGGGTGCCGGGCCGTGGCTGCGCGCGATGGCGGCCGGCGCGGCGCTCGGTCTGGCCTTCGCCACCACCACGCTGCTGCTCGGCCGGCGCGGCTTCGGGCTCGGCGACGCCAAGCTGGCGCTGGGGGTGGGGGCACTGCTCGGTTGGCAGGGCTGGGGCCTGCTGGTGACCGGCCTGGTGCTGACGTTCCTGCTGTCGGCACTGGTCAGCGTGGCGCTGTTGGCGAGTCGTCGGATCGGCTGGTCCAGCCACCTACCCTTCGGCCCGTTCCTGGTCGCCGGCACCTGCGCCGCCCTCCTGCTGACCGGCTGAGCAGACCCGGCCGCTGACCCCGCTCAGTGGCCGGCCCGATCCCGCTCAGCGGCGGGCCCGGGGGCGGTGGGGACCGGTTCCCGCCCGGCCGGGACGCCACGACGGCGCAGCGTCCCGGCGACGGCGCGGGCCGTCAACGGGGCGAGCAGCAGGGTCACCGCCACGCCGAGGAGCAGGCCGGCGAGGACGTCGTGCGGGTAGTGCACGCCGACGAACACCCGGGAGAGCGCGGCGAGCAGGGCCAGCGGCACGGCGAGCAGACCCCACCGGGGGGACAGCAGCAGCACTGCGGTGGCCAGCGCCCCGGCGATGGTGGCGTGGTTGCTCGGGAACGACCAGTCGCCCACCGGCGGGCACTGCCCGGCCAGGATGGCCACCGCACCCCGGCAGGGCCGGTCCTCGTCCACCAGTGACTTGAGCACCTCGCTGCACCCGTACGCCAGGACGACGGCGGCCGGCGCGACCAGCGCCAGGGCCCGGCCCCACGGGTCGGCGTGGCGCAGCCGGGACACGGCGACCGCCACCAGCAGCAGGCCGAGCAGCAGGATCACCCCCTCGGTGAAGTGCACCGCGAACCACTGCACCGGGGTCGGGGCGGAGTCGGCCACGTCGACGACGTCGCGGTACCACTGCTCGCTGATGTCAGGAATGTCTGCGGTAAAAGTCTTTTCCATCACTCACCTCACTAAAGTGTCATACCGCTTTCAGTACCACCGAGGTGGAGGAAACCGGTGGAACCGTTACATGCTGCGGGATGCGACGGCGGTTCGCCGCCCGCGTCACAGCGAGTTCACAGCGCCCCCGCGATTGGCCGCCCACCGCCGCCGGGTACCTCCCCACCGTGCAGATGGACGAGACCTGGCAGATCCGGCGGACCGCCACCGACCTGGACCGACTCAGCGAGACCGAGTCGGTCTTCGCCCTGTCCAACGGCTGGGTGGGCTGGCGGGGCACCCTCGACGAGGGCCAGCCCTACGGCATGCCGGGCAGCTACCTCAACGGGTTCCACGAACGGCGGCGACAGAGCTACCCCGAGGACGGGTACGCCTTCCCGCAGGAGAGCGACACCGTGATCAGCGCGCCCAACGCCGCCCTGATCCGGCTCTGGGTGGCCGGCGAACCCCTCGACCTGCGCACCGGGACCGTCCGCGCCCACGAGCGCACCCTCGACCTGCGGGCCGGCGTGGTACGCCGACACACCGAGTGGATCTCACCGGCCGGGCACGGGGTACGCGTCCGCAGCACCCGGCTGGTCTCCCTGCCCCGGCACGCCGTCGCCGCCGTCGACTACCAGGTCGAACCGCTCGACGACCGGCCGGTCGAGATCCGGGTCTGCTCGGACGTGCTCGCCAACGAGCCGGTGCCCGAACGGGCCGACGACCCCCGGGCCGCCTCGATCGTGCCCGACCCGCTCGACGCCGAGCTGCACCGCCCCGACGGCCACCGGGGCGTGCTGGTGCACCGCACCGACCGCAGCGCCCAACGGGTCGCCGTCGCGGTGACCCACGAGACGGACGTGCCGGCGGGGTTCACCGACGGCGACGACCACACCCCGGACCGGCTGCGCACGACCCTCGAAGGGCGGCTCGTCCCCGGGCAGCGGCTCCGACTGACCAAGTACGCCGCGTACGAGTGCACCCCGGTCGACGGCGGCACCCCCGACGAGCTGGCCGACCTGGTCACCGCCGAGGCCGACGCCGCCCACCGGCACGGGTTCGACGCGCTCCTGGCCGACCAGCGGGCCACCCTCGACGAGCGGTGGCGCACCGCCGACGTGGAGATCGACGGCGACCCGGAACTCCAGCAGGCCGTCCGGTTCTCCGTGTTCCACCTGCTCCAGGCGGGCCGGGTCGACGGCGACCGGACCATCGCGGCGAAGGGACTCACCGGCAACGGCTACGACGGGCACGTGCTGTGGGACACCGAGAGCTACGTGCTGCCGGTGCTGACGTACCTGCTGCCCGGGGTGGCCCGGGGGGCGCTGCGCTGGCGGCACGACCACCTGCCGCAGGCCCGGGGCCGGGCCGCCGAGCTGCGGCTCACCGGGGCCACCTTCCCGTGGCGCACCATCGGCGGCCGGGAGTGCTCCGGCTACTGGCCGGCCGGCACCGCCGCCCTGCACGTCAACGCCGACATCGCCGACGCGGTGCTGCGCTACGTCACGGTCACCGGGGACCAGGAGTTCCTCGCCGACACCGGGCTGGAACTGCTGGTGGAGACGGCCCGGCTGTGGGCCGGCTACGGCCACTGGTCCGACGACGGCGCGTTCCACGTCACCGGGATCACCGGCCCCGACGAGTACGCCGCCCTGGTCGACGACAACGTCTTCACCAACCTGATGGTCCGGCGCAACCTGCGGGGCGCCGCCGACGCCGCCGGCCGGCACCCGGAGCGGGCCACCGCGCTCGGTGTCGACCCGGCGGAGATCGCCGGCTGGCGGGCCGCCGCCGACGCGGTGCACCTGCCCTACGACCGCAAGCGCGGGGTGCACCAGCAGGCGGCGGGCTTCACCGAGCAACCCGAGTGGGACTTCGCGGCGATGACCGACGACGACTACCCGCTGCTGCTGCACTACCCCTACCTGGAGCTGTACCGGCGGCAGGTGGTCAAGCAGGCCGACCTGGTGCTCGCCATGCAACGCTTCCCGGGGGAGTTCACCGCCGAGGAGAAGGCCCGCAACTTCGCCTACTACCAGGCCCGCACCGTCCGCGACTCGTCGCTGTCCGCCGGCTCCCAGGCGGTGCTCGCCGCCGAACTGGGTCACCTCGACCTGGCGTACGACCTGTTCGCCGAGGCGGCCCTGCACGACCTCGCCGACCTCGGCGACAAGACCGGCGACGGGCTGCACCTGGCGGCCCTGGCCGGGGCGTGGACGGCGGTGGTGGAGGGCTTCGGCGGGTTGCGCGACGACACCGGGGTGCTCTCGTTCGACCCCCGGCTGCCGGCCCGGATCGACCGGCTCGCCTTCCACCTGCGCTGGCACGGGCACCGGCTACGGGTCACCCTGACCCGCGACGGGGCCCGCTACGAGCTGCCCGACGCCGACCCGGAGACGACGGTCGACCTGCGGCACGCCGGGGAGCCGGTGACGGTCACCGGCGCCGCGGCGGTCACCCGGCCCCTGCCGCAGGTGCCCGACCCGGGGCCGGAACCGCCGTCACCGCACGGCCGGCGGCCGGCCCGCCGGGCCTGACCCGCCCCGCATCCGCTCCCGCACCACCGCCAGCTCCTCGAAGGCGTACGCCCAGTTGTGGCACTTGAAGCTGCGCAGGCCGGTGATCGGGGTGTGGCAGTCGAGGCAGTGCACCCCGGCGATCGCGTCCGGCACCTCGGTGTTGACGTAGCGGCGGTCACCGAGGATCACCGTGGCGATCATCAGCGGGTCGTGCACCCCCTTGAGGGCCGAGGCGACGATGTCCAGCCAGGTGGTCCGGCGTCCGCACTTGGGGCAGTCCGGTTCGTCGCCGCTGACCCACAGGGGTGCGCCGATGCTCTGCGCCGGCATCCCGAGCAGCTTCTCCAACCGGCGTACGTCGTGTTCCGGGGTGGTCCAGCGGTGCCGCCCCGGCAGCGAGGCGGGTGAGTCGTACACGGCCCGGAACAGGGCCGGGTCCACCTCCACGGTCTCCCGGTCAGTGTTCATCGGATGCCTCCTCGCCGACAGTCGGTGTCACCGTCATACCGGCCCGGGGCGGTCCCGTGCTGCCGGCTCGCCGACACGGCGGGTCAACATGTCGTCGCCCGGGGTGCTAGACATCAGGTCGCGACGTGCCCGCCGCCCGGCGGTGGGTCGTCCCGCAGCGACGTGAGGGGAAAGGGAGGGCCGGTGACCGCGCCGACCGACGCCGAGATGGGGCCGAACGTGGCCCGGATGTACGACTACTACCTCGGCGGGTGCCACAACTTCGCCGCCGACCGGGCCGCCGCCGAGCAGATCCTGCGGATCTTCCCGGACACCGGGATCGCCGCGCAGGCCAACCGGCACTTCCTGCGCCGGGCCGTGCGGCACGCCGCCGAGCTGGGCGTACGCCAGTTCCTCGACATCGGTGCCGGGCTGCCCACCCAGGGCAACGTGCACGAGATCGTCCGCCGGGTCGCCCCCGAATCGACTGTGGTCTACGTCGACTACGACGACGTCGCCGTCACCCACGCCCGGCGGCTGCTGCCGGCCGACGGGCGGACCAGCGTGGTCCGGGGCGACCTGCGCCGGCCGGACGAGTTGCTGGCCCACCCCGACGTGCGGGCGGCGATCGACTTCGGTCGCCCGGTGGCCGTGCTGCTGGTGGCGGTGCTGCACTTCGTCACCGACGCCGAGCAGCCGTGGGACGCCGTCGTCCGGCTGCGGGAGGCGACGGTTCCCGGCAGCCCGCTGGTCGTGTCCCACCTCACCACCGACGGTGCCCCGCCGCTGCCCACCCGGCAGGGGCAGGCGGTCTACCAGCGCAGCAGTGCCCCGCTGGTGCCCCGCCCGCACGCCGACGTGCTGCGTTTCCTCGACGGGTACGACCTGGTCGATCCGGGGCTGGTCCGGGTGGCCGAGTGGCGGCCCGACGGGGAACCCCGGGAACGGATCTCCCACGGCTACGCGGGGATGGGCCTGCGCCGCTGACCGTCGCGCCGGGTGATCCGCTGTCCGAGGTGGAGCACCAGCAGGGCGACCACGGCACCGGCCGCGCCGAGGGCGTACATGGTGGGCACGCCGGAGGGCAGCGTCGCGCCGCCGACGGCGGTGCCCAGGCCGATCCCGAGATAGATGGCGGACGAGTTCAGCGACACCACCAGGGGGGCCTGCTGCGGCGCGGCGGCGATCAACCGGTGCTGCTGTGCCGGGGTCTGACACCAGCTCGCCGCGCCCCACGCGCCGACCAGCAGCGCCACCAGCACCGTCGGGGCGGACCCGGCGGTGCTGAGCGCACCGAGCACGCCCAGCGCGACGGCCAGCGCGGCATAGCCCGTCGCCAGCACCGGCACCGCACCCCACCGGTCGGTGGCGTACCCGGCGGCGACGTTGCCGACGACCGCCCCCACGCCGTAGAGCAGCAACATCAGGTTGACCTGGTACGCGTCGACGTCGAGCGCGCCGAGGGTCGGCACCGCGAAGGCGTACACGGTGTAGCAGGCGGCCATCCCGATCACGGTGAGCGGCAGGACGGCGAGCACGGCCGGTCGGCGCAGCGCCGTCAGCCGGGCGCGCAACGGGACCGCCGGGCCGCCGGGCAGCGCGGGCATGGCCAGCCGGACGGCCGCCGCGACGGCGAGCGCCAGCAGGGCGACCGCGACGAGGGCGGCCCGCCAGCCGAGCCACCGCCCGGTCAGCCCGCCGAGCGGCACGCCCAGCGCGGTGGCGACGGTGAGCCCGCCGATCACCACGGCCAGGGCCCGGCCCCGTTGCGCGGGCGGCACCAGCGAGGCGCCCACGGCACCGGCGTTGGGGGTGTACGCGGCGGCGCCGGCGGCGGCGACGATCCGGCCGAGGAGCAGCACCGGCAGCGTCTCGGCAGCCGCCGCGACGAGGTTTCCGGCGGCGAGCACCAGCAGCGCGGCGACGAGCAGGCGACGGCGTGGCAGCCGGGCGGCCAGCGTGGACAGCAGTGGGGCGAGGATCGCGTAGGAGATCGCGAACACCGTCACCGACTGCCCGGCGGCGGTGGTGGTGGTCCGCAGTGCGGCGGCCATGTCGGGCAGCAGCCCGGCGACGACGAACGCGTCGGTGCCGACGGCGAAGGTGCCGGCGGCGAGGATCAGGGTGAACCGTAGGCCGCGCCCGGGTCCGGCGGTGGTGGCCGGCCCCGGGCCGGTACGGGTGTGCGGGTGGGACATGAGGTCTCCGGTTGGCGGGACGGCGTGCGGCGGCACGGCGGGCCGTGCCGGGCACGGGGACTCGGGGGTGGACGGTCGTCGGGGCCGGCGGGTGCGCCGGCCGGGGTCGCCGGTCGGGCGCGGGTGGGCCTGCGGGTGGTGGCGGGGTGCGCCACCGGTCGGTGCGACCGTGGGTCGGGGGTCGCGGAGGTCGCGGGCGGGCGTCAGCCGCGCAGTTGCGCGTAACGGCGACGGGTGCGCTCGGCTGCGCCCGCCGGAGCGGATTCGAGCAGGTCGGCCAGGGTGTGGCTGGCCAGCTCGCGACGCCAGGCCAGGTCGGCGCGGTGCATCACGGTGCTGATGGCACACGGGGTGCGGAACTCCGGCGCGGAGGGGTCCACCCCCGCGCCCCGCTGGCGGATCTCGGTGCACCGGAACGGGTTGTCGGGTCCGTCGACCGCCACCAGCACGTCCATCACCGTCACGTCCGCCGGTCGGCGGGCGAGTCGGAACCCGCCGCGCGCGCCGGGTACGGACTGGAGGATGCCGGCCCGGGTCAGGGCCTGGAGGCACTTGGTGAGGTACGCCGGGGGCAGCTCGAACCAGTCGGCGAGCCGGGCGGCGGGCATCGGGTGTTCGTCGCCGATCCAGGCGAGCGTGAGGCAGCAGTGCAACCCCCACTCGACCTGCTCGCTCATCCGCATAACCAGGATATTAGCTGTCCTGATTATGCGGCGGGGGGCGACACCGACGGCCGGTTACCCCGCGCGCCGGGTCCGGTGCGGGACCAGGGCGGTCGGCCGGCCGGAACCCCGGTCACGGCCGTCGCGCGTGCCGGTGCCGGGTGGGGCGGTCGCCGTGGGCGTGGACACGGGCCGTGGCGTGCTCATATGCGCAGCGCATAATGGTTACGGTCTCCGCGCTGTCCGGTGGAGGCGAGGGGCAGCGACGGCCGCCGGTCGGGGGTCGGGGCGACGAGCGGAGACGGCGGTACGGTGACCCAGGCGATGCCGAACGTGACCCGGAACACGCGTCAGCGCGGCGAGGTGCTGGCGTTGCTGCGTGAGGTCGACGGTTTCCACACCGCGCAGCAACTGCACCAGATGCTGGTGGCCCGCAAGGCGCGGGTGGGCCTGACCACGGTCTACCGCACCCTGCAACTGCTCGTCGACGCCCAGGAGATCGACTCCACCCGGCTGCCCGGCGGTGAACAGCTGTTCCGCCGGTGCAGCCAGAGCCGGCACCATCACCACCTGGTCTGCCGCCGGTGCGGCAGCACGGTGGAGGTGGCCGGGCCGGCGGTCGAACGGTGGGCCGACCAGGTCGCCGCCCAGCACGGCTTCACCGAGGTCGGGCACACCTTCGAGATCTTCGGCACCTGCGCGCAGTGCGCCCGTTGACCCGCAGCACACCGCACCGCCCCCGGCGATAACCGGACCCCCGTCGTCGGCGGGCCGCCGCCCGTGTCCGACCGTCGGGCACCGTCCGGTTGTCACCCGCGTCCGCTCGTCCGGCACCCGCTCGGGTTGTCGCCCGTATCCGGTTGTCGGGCACCGTTCGGGTGGTCGCCTGCGTCCCCGCTGCCCGGCCCCGCTCGGGTTGCCGCGTGTGCGGTGCCGTCCGGTGTGCCGGACCGCAGTGGCGTCCTCCGGTCCGGCACACCGGTGCGGTCAGCAGTTGCGCAGCTCGGGTGACTGGTTCAGGAGCTGACCACGGGTGGAGATGAAGCGGCGGTAGGGCTCCGAGTCCACCGCCGCGGGGCGGAACGCGGCGACCCGGTGGCAGTTCTGGAACGCCAGCTTCACGCCGAAGTGGCGCTCCAGGCTGGCGCGGATGGCGTCGCTGGCCAGTGCGCGCAGCAACTGCCCCCGCTCCGCCTCGCCGGGCGGGGGTACGGAGTTGTCCGCCCGCTCCGCGCCCGACGACTCCAGGTCGGCGACGACCCGGCTCACGGTCTGCCAGGCGTACGGCAGGGATTCCCGAACGCAGGCGACGAAGTCCCGGTCGTCGACCGGGCCCGCTTCGGCGGCTTCCAGCAGGGCGGGTGACACGGTGAGAGACATGATCCTCCTCAACTGATAATGATAACGATTGTCGTTAGCGCTAACCCCGTGAGCACACCACGTCACTCCGCCCGCGTCAAACACCGACACTCCCGACGGTGCGCACGCAGCGGAGGGTGGGTCTCAGGTGGACCCGACCCGGCGGGCGTGGTCGGGTAACCTGTGGCTCAGCGGGCCGTTAGCTCAATGGCAGAGCTGAGGACTTTTAATCCTTAGGTTCTGGGTTCGAGTCCCAGGCGGCCCACCAGCAATCGCAGCCGAGCTGCGGAAATGCCTGACGAACATCAGCAGGCACCACCAGGGCGGCAGTTTGGCCCCGCTCCTGGTCCGCACGCAGATCCTGCCGAGCGTCGCCCGCGTCCGGTAAGGGTCGGCCGGTCACCTCGCACCAGCCCGCCCGCGACTGCGACCGGCAGGTGTCGACCCGTGCCGCTGGTACGCGCGGGACCCGGCAGCATCGGTGCGGGTTCCACCCCGTTGCCGGGGTCGTCGGCAGGGGACAACGGGCGTCGGTCGAGCCTGAGAATTTTTGATCATAATTATGGTGATTTTGCATACAGCAAGTGCGGCAATATGTCGTCATTTCGGGTCAGTATCGGCATTTCGCGCCGGGGGCCGAGGCATAAATCAGCTTCTACCGGCGCTAAGATGGAGCAAACGTGGTGCGGGCTTCTCCGGTTGCGGCTCGCGACCTTGAGGTTGCGGGGTGGCCGTGTGTGCTCTGCCGCCCTGCGTGTGCTATGAAGGTACGGCGACTTCCTATGACCCATAGGTTGCAGCCGGTGGCTCGTTGCATGACTGGTCGCTTGAGTTGGTGCCTCCAGGACGAGGCTGAGGGATCAGGGAGGCAAGGGTGGCCCGAGTCGGATTGGTGGCGTCGCGGGTGACGACGGCCGCAGCCGACCTGGCTGACAAGGTCGGCTTCGACAAGGTCACCCTCTCGGCCGTGGCTCGCATCCTCGGCATCGCCGAGCCCAGCATGTACTCGCACGTCCGTAGCGTCGCGGAGCTGCGTAAGGGTGTCGCCGTGCTCGCCGCCACCGAGTTGGCGGACTGCATCGGGGAAGCGCTCGCGGGTCGGGCCGGCAAGGACGCGTTGGTGGCGTTCTCCAATGCCTACCGGGAGTTCGCCCGCACCTGTCCGGGCCGGTACACCGCCACCCACATCCAGCTCACCGAGGAGGAGCTGTCCCGGTCGACGGGCCACCAGCGCATCTTTGCGATGACGATGGCGATGTTCCGCGCCTACGACCTGAGCGAGGGTGAATTGACCGACGCGGTCCGGCTCGTTCGGAGTTCTCTGCACGGCTTCGTCTCACTGGAGTCGATCGGTGGTTTCGGGCATCCCCGGGACGTGCAGAAATCTTGGGAAAATGGCATCGAAGCAATTCACGTGATGCTCACCGAGTGGCCCTCGTCCGGCGCTGCGCGATAGGCGACCCCCGGCGGTAGTCCGCCGCCAGCAAGCGCGCTCCCCCGGCCGCGCATTTAATGCCTGGGGTAACTCTTCATTCCCGTTTTCCGGGTGCCGTCGTACGCCTCACTATCACTCTGAGTAATTGTAGAGTGACCCGTTGCGTCCGGGCATACACATTGATAGATTTGCACTGATGTTTACATGTGTAACAGCGCCCGACCCGGCGCGAGGGAGGCTTCAACGGGTCAATCACTCCGCACTGCACCGTGATTTTATTGTGGAGGCAAAGATGACTACGGGGACGACAGATTCGACGAGCGATGACGTGAATTATTCGGGGGATTCGAGGCACCACCGGGTCGAGGGGGGCGAGACCAGCCCGACCGTGGAACAGGTTCCCCTCCACGAGCTCAGCGGGTCCTGCTCGCCGAGAATCGCCGGAGCGGACGGATCCCACGTACAGACGCTCGCGGTGTGCGCCGGGCAACTACCGCCGATCATCGTGCACCGGCAGACCATGCGGGTGGTGGACGGCTGGCACCGGTTGCAGGCCGCCGGCATCCGGGGGGACGCCACCATCCCGGTCCGGTTCTTCGACGGAAACGAGCAGGACGCCTTCGTCCTGGCCGTACGACTGAACGCCAAACACGGTCTGCCGCTCTCGGCCGCCGACCGGCGGGCCGCCGCCGAACGTATCGTCGCCTCCCATCCGAGCTGGTCCAACCGGGCCATCGCCGCCGTGGTCGGCATCGCCGACAAGACCGTCGCCTCCATCCGACGGCAGCGCAACGAAGGCGTCGCCTCGGAGGTGAGCCGGGTCGGCCTCGACGGCCGGACCCGGCCGGTCTCCAGCGCCGACGGACGCCGACGTGCCGGTGAGTTCATCGCGCGGCATCCGGACGCGTCGCTGCGGGAGATCGCCCGCAGCGTCGGCATCTCACCCGGAACCGCCCGCGACGTCCGGACCCGCCTGGAGCGTGGCGAGGACCCGGTCGCCACGAAGCAACGAGACACCGACGCCAGGCAGGACACGGCACCGGTCCGCCAGGTGACGCGACCGCCCCGGGACGATCTCGCCGCCCGGCGCACCAGCGTCGAGCAGCCGACGCCGGTGTTGGACCTCCGGCGGGACCCCCGGCTCCGCTTCACCGACGCCGGCCGCCTCCTGCTGCGGTTCCTGGAGTTCCGTGCCCTCGACGAACTGCAACGGCGACGGCTGGTGGAGGCCGTGCCGACCTACCAGTCGGGCGCGGTGGCACGCATCGCCCGGGAATGCGCGCGGAGCTGGCAGATGTTCGCCGATCAGCTGGAACGGCGGGAACGCTACTCCGCGTGACACCGGCACCAACGGCGCCGCCGGGCGGAGATCCGGCGGCGTCGTTCGTGCCGGTCACCGGACGGGGGCACAGCGCTCCCCGTCGTTGCGGTACTCGTGCCGCGTGCCCTCGTGGACGATCGACGACACCGCGTCCACCAACCGATCGACGTGTTCCACCGGAGTCCCCGCGCCGAAGCTCGCGCGTATCGCGTGCTGGCTGCGCCCCTGCGGCCGGGAGTCCCGCCCAGAAGCGGGACCCTGGTGCACGGCACCGACCAGCACACGCATCAGGGGATGGGCGCAGAACAGGCCGTCCCGCACGCCGATCCCGTGCTCGGCTGAGAGCGCTGCCGCCACCTGCGAACTCCTCCACCCCTCGATCACGAAGCTGACCACGCCCACCCGTGGTGCCCCGTCGCCCAGCAGGGAGAGCAACGTGACACCCGGAATGGCGGCCAGGCCGCCCGTCAGCCGGCGCAACAAGGCGTCCTCCCGCTCCACGAGAGCGCTGAACCCCGCCTCGGCCAACGCCCGGCAGGCCGACGCCACGGCGTACGCACCCACGACGTTGGGCGACCCGGCCTCGTGCCGGGTGCTGCCGCCGTGCCACTGCACGTCGAGGGTGCCCGCCGCCGTCACCTCCACCCGCCGGCTCGCCCCGCCGCCGGCCAGGTAGGGCCGTGCCGCACCCAGCCAGTCGGCCCGACCGGCCAGGACACCGGCCCCGAACGGGGCGTACATCTTGTGACCGGAGAACGCCACGTAGTCGACGCCCAGGGCGCCGACGTCGATCGGTCGGTGCGGTGCCAGCTGGGCGGCGTCGAGCACCAGGCGGGCACCGGCGGCGTGGGCCACCGAGGCCAGCTCCGCCACCGGCCACAGTTCGCCGGTCACGTTCGACGCCCCGGTCACACAGACCAGCCCCGGTCGTCCCCGGCTTCGTCCGGCCAGCGCCGCGGTCAACCGGTCGACCGCGTCCTGCGCCGAGCACGGTGCGGCAAGGACGGTGGTCGCACCGTCGTGCCACGGCAGCAACGCGGCGTGGTGCTCGGTCTCGAAGACATACACCTCGGTGTCCCCCGGAAGGGCCCCGGCGAGCAGGTTGAGCGAGTCGGTCGTCGAGCGGGTGAACAGGACCTCGTCGTCGGGCCGGACACCGAGATGCTGGCGGACCGTGTCCCTGCTGCGCTCAAGCAGCGCGGTGGACAGCTGCGAGAGATAGCCCGCGCCGCGGTGCACGCTCCCGTAGTACGGCAGGAAAGCCGCGACGTCGTCCCACACCCGTTCCAGGGCAGGGGCGCTCGCCGCGTAGTCCAGCGCCGCGTACGTCACGTGGCCGCCGGTGACCAGCGGCACCGTGACGTCGCGACCCAGGACCGGCAAGGGTGCGCGAAGCGCCGGATCGATCGGCGCAGAGGTGGAAGTGGCCGGCATGGAGGACCTCCTGTTCCTGGGTGCACGCCCGACGGGCACGGACTGGTTCCCTCGACACGGTGAGCGCGGGCCCCGGGCCGGAGAGCCGGTTCACCTCACCGCCGCGGACGCGGCCCCCGAGGCGGCGCCGACGACTGCCGGCCGCCCCAGCCGGTCGCACAGATCCCGCGCTCCCAGCACGGCCAGAGCCATGCTGGTGAGGGTCGGATTGCACGCCGTACGCGTCGGGATGACACCGTTGCCGGCCACGTACAGCCCGCGCACACCCCAGACCTGCGAAACCGGGTCACAGACACTGGTGCCGTCGTCCGAGACTCCCATCCGTACGGTGCCCTGGTAGTGCAGGGAGCTGCCGGGCGGATGCACCCAGGGCACCTCGCCCTCGACCGGCCGGCCGAGCAGCCGGCTCAGCCGCAGCACCGCCTCCCGCGCCGCCCCGATCGTGGCCCCGTCTGCCGGGCTCGGCCGGTGACGCAGCCGCATCACCGGCAGGCCGGCCCAGTCACGCTCGTCATCGCTGAAGGTCACCCGGTTGCCCGCAGCCACGTCCTGCGGCACGAAGAGGTGCACCGCGGCCCACGGGTGCGGGGCAGGGACCGGCAAGGTGGTCGGATCGAGGGGAGTCACCATCCCGTGGAACGGGAAGGTCAGGTCGTCGTAGGGAATCCAGGTGACGCCCCGGGCCGGGCCGGCCGGCACCTCACCGGCGAAACCGTGCAGCTCGGCGGCGAGCGACACCTGAGCGTGCTCGTTGAGGTACCGACCCAGCGCCGGTGGTCGGATGCCCGAGGCGAACAGCAGTTGCGGGGTACGCAGCGAGTCTGCGGCGACCACCACGTGCCCGGTGCGCACGGTGGAGACCGATCCGGTGGCGAGATCGCGCAGCTCCACCCCGGTCACGCCACCGTCGTCGGTCAGGACCCGGCTGCACAGGGTCCGGGTACGCAACACGACGTGGCGGCGCCGGTCGCCGAGCAGCCCGCCGAGGACCACGTCGACACCGGCCCGCCGTACCGACCCGTTCTCGACGGTCAGCGCCATGGGCAACGGCTGAACGCGCCGGTGCGCAGCGCGGCCGTCGTCGAGTGCGGCACCCAACCGTCGCCGTATCCGTGACTCGACGGGCGAGTCGGCGAACTGCCGCGCCGAGACGCGCAGCAGACGTTCGGCGACCCCGAGCGCCCCGTCGAGCACGGCCGGGTCGAGAAAGTCGATGCGCTCGGCACCGCCGGGCCGTGGGCAGGCTGCGAACCACTGGGTGGCCATGCCGCCGACGTTGCAGGCGGCCTGCGCGGCGGGGAGGGAGCCGCCCGGGTCCACCGGGAACAGGCCCGGACGGCTGAGAAAAGCACCGTCACGTTGACCGCGCGGAACGTTGTGGGCGATGCCGGAGGCGACCGTCGTGCCATGCCGGACCCGCAGCGGCCCCTGTGACGCGACCTGGGCCCGGTCGAGTTCCCCCGGATCCGTGACGTGACTCAGATGCCGGCCCGGTGGCTCGGTCACCGCCGGACCAGCCTCGACGATCAGGATGCGCACGGCCGGTACGGTGTCCGCGACCAGCCGCGCGTAGACGGCACCGGTGAGGCCGCTGCCGACGATGACGACGTCCGCGACGTCGGTGGACTCGCTCATCTGTGCTCCTCAGCCGGAGTCGAGGTGCGGACCGCGGTCACAGTGACCGTGCGATCACGACGCGCTGTATCTGGTTCGTCCCCTCGATGATCTGCAGCAGCTTGGCCTCCCGCATCCAGCGCTCGACCGGATGGTCCCGGACGTAGCCGTACGCGCCGAGCACCTGGACGGCGTCGGTGGTCGCCCGCATCGCCACGTCGGTGGCGAAGAGCTTGGCCCGGGCGGCCATCGCCGTGACGACGCCGTCCGGCTGGCCCTCGTCCAGGGCCCGGGCGGCCTCCCGGACCAGGGCCCGCGCCGCGGCGACCTCCGTCGACATGTCCGCCAACAGGAACGCCACACCCTGGAAGTCGGTGATCGGACGATCGAACTGCCGCCGGTGCCTGGCATAGGCGGTGGCGTACTCCAGGGCTGCCTGGGCGAGCCCGACGGCACAGGAGGCGATGCCGAGGCGGCCCCGGTCGAAGAGCCCGGCCGCGATGAGGAAGCCCTTGCCGCGTCGGCCGATCAGCCGGTCGGCCGGCACCCGCGCGGCATCCAGCACGACGGAGGCGGTCGGCGACGACTGCACCCCCATCTTCCGTTCCGGCCGCTGCGGCGAGACACCCGGCGTGTCGGCGGGGGCGAGCAACACCGACAGTCCCCGTACGCCCTCGCCACCGGTGCGGCAGAAGACGTTGTAGTAGTCGGCGACGCCGGCATGGCTCGTCCAGGCCTTCGTGCCGTCCACGACGTAGACGCCCGCGGCCTCGTCCAGGCGGGCCGCGCAGGCGATCGCGCCGACGTCCGACCCGGCCGCCGGCTCGGAGATGCAGTTGGCACCGAGCAGGTCACCGCCGAGCATGTCGGGCAACCAACGGCTGCGCTGCTCCGGGCTGCCCCACCGGGCCAACGGGTAGCACGACAACACGTGGATGTTGACGGACTGCGCCACCGCCAGCCAACGGCTCGCGAGTGTCTCCAACACGCTCAGGTAGACCTCGTACCGCTGACCGCCACCCCCGTACTCGACCGGGTAGGGCAGGCCCAGCAGGCCCACCCGGCCCAGCGTGCGGAGCAGGTCCCGGGGAAAACTGCCGCGTGCCTCGAACTCGTCGACGAGGGGCGACAGCTCCTTGTCGGCCAGTTCCCGGGCCAGCGACAGCAGGTCCCGGACCTCCGTCGCCTCCGCCGTCCCCGGAGGTGCTCCCTGCGGGGTCCGCCCCGTCACCACCGGGTCGCCGCCGGCCACGTCGCGTCGACCCGGCGGACCGCGTACTCCCAGTACGACCGGATGGACAGATCGGCGTAGATGAAGTCGCGTTTGAGCTGGACGTCCTCGTCGGAGGCCCAGACGTACGGCACGCCGGTCTGCTCGGCCAGCAGTTGCAGGCGGCACGCCCGCTCCAGGACCTGCGCGAGCACCGCGGCGTGCCGGACGCTCCGACCGACCACCACCCCGCCGTGGTTGCGCAGCAGCAGACCCTCGCCACTGCCGAGGCTCTTGGCGATCGCCTCGCCGGTCGACTGGTCGAGCACCGTGTTGCTGGTCTGCGTGAACAGCCCGAGCCGGCCGGTGAAGTAGGAACCGTCGTGCGAGAGGGGCCGCAGGTGCAGATCGGTGGCGCCGAAAACGAGCGTGTACGGCGCATGGCTGTGCACGATCCCGTTGACGTCCGGGCGGGCCCGGTAGATGGCCTGGTGCAGCGGCAGCTCGGGGGGCGCCAACGGGTCCACCGGAGCGTGCGGGTCCGTCGACGCGGCCACCACCTGGGCCGGGGTCGCCTCGTCGAAGCCGCAGAGGGCGTTCTTGATGAAGAACACGTCCGAGCCGGGCCTACGTGCCGAGATCTGACCCTGGTTGAAGTCGTCGTGACCGTCGAGCGACAGCATGCGTGCGCCGTACGCGATCTGCCTGCTCAGGTGCGCCGGACCCGGACGAGGAGTCACCTGGTCGGCCTCGGGGCTCATCGTTGGTCCTTTCCGCCGTCGCCGCCCATGACGGCCAGCATCTGGTCGAAGACGTCGTGTGCGTGGTGCACGCCCACCGGCAGACTGGTGGCCGCGGCAGCGATACCGATCGCCCCGGCGGCGGCGGTCCGGATGGACCCCACCGTGTGCACCAGGGCGAGCGACTGCCCGTCCCAGCCGAGTCGCAGCTCGTGGTCGCTGACCGCGTCACCCGCGCGTAGCGAGGCCACGTCGCTGACCTCGTGCTCGGTCAGCGACGTCCACAACCGGCTCAGCTGAACCGCCGTGGTGCTGGGCCGGTGCGCCTTGCGGGCCGGGTGACGCTCGAAGACGGCGGCCTCGGGGACCGCACCGGTGACGCCGGCCCGGGCCATGGTCGTCACCACCTCGGCGACGCACCGCACCGCCCTGCTCAGCAGGTAGTTTCCCAGGGTCAGGTTGGGGGCGGCCACCACGGCGACGGACCGGCCCAGCCGGCCCAGCACGGCCTGCTGCTGCTCGTCCAGTCCCGAGACGCACTGGACCAGCGGGCGACGCCAGTGGTGACAGAGTTCGGCGACGCCGGTCAACGCCGCGGGCGCGGAGCAGTCGACGACGACGTCGGGTGCCGTCTCGGTGCGTGGATCGGGCAGGGCGCGGGAGGCGTAGACGCGTACCTCGTGCCCCTCGGCCCGGGCCAGGTCGCGCACCGCGGTGCCGAGTCGGCCCCGGCCGACCACTCCCACTACCGGCTCAGACATGCGCCGACTCGTCCTGTGCCGCGACCAGGGCGACGATGCCGTCGACCGACCGAAGTCGATCATCCTCCTCGTCCTGGTCGATCTCGATGCCGAAGGTGTTCTCGATCGCGTCGATCATGCGGATGTAGGACAGCGACGAGTACCCCAGCGCCGGAAGCGATCCGCCCGCCCGGTCGAGGTCCGCCTCGCTGAGCCCGCCCTCGGCCGACTCGGTGATGATGCGCGCGACTTTCTGTCGAATTCTGGTGTCGCTTTCCGACATGACCATCTCCTTGCACGTTGCGGCTATCGGGATCGATACGTGGCGTCTCAGCCGTCGGTGCGGTCGACGGCGAACAGTCCTTCGAGGGCCGCCATCGCCGGCTTGCCGGCGGACCCCCGGGGGATCTCGGGGACGACACGGACCAGGCTGGGAATCTTGTACGGTGCGAGCCGGTCGGCCAGGAAGCGTCGTGGCCCCGAGGGGTCCAGCGAGTCGTCGGCGGCCAGCACGGCAGCCAGGGCGGGCACGCCGTGCCGGTCCAACACCTGGAGCACCACGGCGTCGCGGACACCGGCAGCCGCCCGCAGGGCCTCCACCACCTCGGTGGCATCGATCTTCCGGCCGCCCACGTTGATCACCCGGTGGCTGCGTCCACTCAGGAACAGGCTGCCGTCGGCCAGGTAACCGCGGTCACCCGTGCGGTAGTAACCGTCGTCGGTCATCCGGCTCTCCAACAGCCCCGGGGCGTTGAGGTAGCGGGTGCCCATGGACTCGCTGCGTACCTCGACGGGACCCGGGTTCGCCCTGGTCCCCGCGCGCAGCAGTACGCCCGGCAGCGGCCCACCGAGGCCCAGGTCGGTCAGTGGATCGGTGGCGAAGGTGAGCGGGCCGGCCTCCGCGGCGCCGAAGTAGTTCCGCAACGGCACCCCGGTCGCCTCGACGAACCGGTGTTTCGTGCCGGGATCGAGCGGCGCCGCCGACGAGATGGCCATGCGTAGCCGGCCGAACGAGCCGTCGGTCACCGGTCGGCGTACCAGCGAGTCGTAGAGGGCGGGAAAGCCGACCAGCCGGGTGGCGGCGCACGCCGCGACCGCCCGGCCCACCGCACTGCCGGACGGCAGACCGTTGGGCAGGTGCAACCGGGCACCCACCAGGAACGCCGACAGCAGCGAGGTGTTGAAGGCGAGGCCGTTCGACAGGGACGCGAAGCAGGCGATGCTGTCCTCGGCGTCCAGGCCCGTCCCCGTCGCCCAGTTGACTGCGGCCCGGTGCACCGCCTGCCCGCGGAACTCGATGCAGTGGGGCCGCCCCGTCGAGCCGGAGGTGAAACGGCAGACCTCGGTCTGCGGGTCGAGTGCGGCGCGACCGGCGGACGGGGCGCCGGTGACGGTCAGGGTGCCCAACTCACCACGCGGGGTGCCCCAGCCGGGCGCGGGGGAGTCGTGCACCAGGAGGTCGAGGCCGCAGTCCTCCCGGATCGCCGCTGTCTCCTGCACCCCGCTGACCCGGTCGATGAGGAAGGGGACCGCGCCGCAGCGGAGGGCGGCCAGGTAGGCGACCACGTAGGCGACACCGTTGCCGGCCCGGATTCCGATGCGGCCACGGTCTCCTCCCGGCAGCAACCCGGCCAACGTGTCGGCCCAGACCGCACTCGACCGGATGAGCTCACGGTAGGTCAGTGTGGTCTGCCGGTCGGAGACCGCCGGCCGGTCGCCGTGCCGTCGGGCGGCGTCGTCGATCACCTCGATCAGCATGTCTCAGGCCTCGTCATGGGCGTAGGCGCGTTGCAGCCGGTCGAGCTTGACCGCCACGACGCCGGCCTGACCGACCAGGGCCACGTACAGGGCTTCGTCCCTCTGCGGCAGCGCACTGAGCCGGTGCCAACCGGCGGCGTCGAACCCGCCGATGGTGGTGATCGCCAGTCCCGCGTCGGCGGCACCCAGACACAGCAGGTGGGCCAGTACGCCCGCCCGGAACAGGGCCGCGTCCACGCCGTCGATGCCGAGCTGGAAGATGGCGTCCCGGGGGGCATGGAAGACCACCGCCGCAGCGGCATGTCGGAGGTGCTCCTGACCCATGCAGATACGCACCAGTTCGTCACCGTCGACCACGTGCTCCGCCACCGGCTCCGGGGCGAGCGTCCCGTCGTACACCCGGTAGGCCCCGGCCGCCAACCCCGCCACCCGGCGGGCGAGCACGGTGATACCGAACGTGCCGGTCACGGGAAGGTCCCACGGCAGGCGGGTCCCCGTGGCCCTCAGCGCCCGGCGGACGTCGCCCACCGGCACCGTCTCGCCGGTGAAGTCCTTGGCGGAGCGTCGTCGCGGCGCCGCCACGGCCAACGGTTCGGCGACCGGGCCGGCAGCCGCCACCCGGGCCGCGGTGAACGACCCGGTGCCGCTGTCCGCGACGGGCGTTCCCGGCTGCGGTCGGGCCGGAAGACGTTGCCAGCACTGCTGTTCGGGGTGCTCGGGCAGCGTCTGCCTCAGCGGGGCCCGGTGCTGGTCGACGCAGGCCCAGCTCTCCCGAGGTGCGGACGACGGAGCGGTCGGCGAGTCCAGCCACAGTGCGCTGTGGACGAAGCGGCAGCGGCCCGGCAACCCCAACACCTGATCCAGCGGGCGCACCTCGCGTGCTGTCAGGCCGCGTGTCCGCTCGAAGCGCGACTGGGCGAGACAGAGCAGATGTGTGCTCAGGTGGGCGGCGTCCAGGTGCGCGTAGAGGTAACCGCGGTCGCCGTACTTCCGCATCGACAGCCACGGGCGCACGTTGGTGAGCAGCAGGGTCCTGCCGGGCCCCGGCAGCGGCAGGCCACCAGGCCACTCGGCTGGTCCGATGCGGCACTGCAGATGGACCGACCGGCGTGCGGCGTCCACCGCGAAGACCGCCAGTTCCCCGGCGTGCTCCGCGACGACCGCGTGCTCGTACGGGTAGAGCGCCCCGGCCGAGGGCACCGAGATCCCACCGTGCCGGGATCCCCGGCAGGCCACCTCGAGGAGTTGCAGCACCGGATGGAGCTCGGCCGGTACCGGGATGCGCCCGGGGCGTGGCGCGTCGGCGGCCGGCGCCGCGAGCGCCATCCGGTGCCAGAAGGCGACGACGTCCGGCTCGGCCTCGGTGGAATGGCGGGCCAGCGACGCCGGGATGCCCCGGTCGCCGTCGAGACCGTCGGCGAGACCCCCGGACACATCTTCGCGAGTGTTCCAGGAATTGTGGTACGCGACCGAAGATCGATCCATCAGCAGTCCGCTTCTCGTCTGCCGGCGCCACAATTCAACCATGCCGCAGGAGTGGCGGATGGTGTGCGCCGAGATGCGTGTGGAATTGCTTGTCGGCCGACCGCTGAAACAGGTCCGGCGCGAAATCAACCATGCCAGACCAGCTATTGGCGGTCCAGCCCGGCAACTGCGGGATTCCGCAGTTGTACGGATGCGGTCGCGGTCAGTGGGCCCGCGACAGGATCGTGAGCAGTGCCTTCTCCAGGTCATCGGCTGAGGCGGGCCCGATACGCCGGGCCCGCCACGCGACGAAGTCGTCCGGGCGCACCAACAGGACGCCGGACCCGTCGATCCCCACCGAGGCGGCCCACGAACCTTCCTGGTCCCCGCCGGACGTCTGGTCGATGCAGTGCACCGCCAGCCGCAGACCGAGCCGTCGGCTGACCTCGTCCGCCACGGCGTGCCAGGCCTGACCCTGCGGGCCGGCGAACAGGGTGAGCCGGTAGTCGACCAGGTCGAGGGTCGACACGGTGGCACCGTCGTGCCGCAACCAGCGGTGCGGCAGGCGGGAACCGGGTGCGCCGTCCAGGTCGAGCTCGACCTCCTCGGTCGAGGGCAGCGCCGGCACCGGATCCAGCACCGCTGTCGACGCGTACCGGTAGCCGAGGTGCACCACGGGCGCGTGCAGGGCACCGGCGTCGGCGCGACGTCGCGCCCCGGCGCTGCCCGTGGCCCAGTGCAGGGACGGGTCCGCCAGGCGGAGCGTCGACTGTTCCAGGGCCGTCCGGGCGACCGGGCGGCGCTCCGCCTCGTAGGTGGCCAGCAGGTCGGGTCCGGCTGATCCGGCCAGCACGTGTGCGATCTTCCAGGCGAGGTTGTGCGCGTCGGCCACCCCGGTGTTCATGCCGAACGCGCCGACCGGCGGCACGACGTGCGCGGCGTCGCCGGCCAGGAAGACGCGGGCGGCGCGGAACCGATCGGCCAGCGCGGCCCGTACCTGCCAGGTCAGCGTGCTGATCACCGCCACCGGGAGGTCGGCGCGGCCGACTGCGGCGCGGATCAGGCTCCGACACCGTTCGGGCGTGAAGTCCTCGGCGTGCTGGCCGGCGGTGGGCGAGTACCGCACGACGTAGAGCCACTCGCCCCGCCCGTCCACGGGCAGCAGGCCACCGGCCGCCTCCGGGGTGGTGATGTCGCACATGACGAACGGTTGGCCCTGCGTGAACTCGTCGAGGTCCGCCTGGAACAGCACGCTGACCAGCGGATCGCCGATGGCGCCCCGGCCGGTCACGCCGATGCCGAGGGCCTCTCGCACGCCGCTGCGCGCGCCGTCGGCGGCGACGAGGTAGTCGCAGGTCACCTCGTACGGCCCCGGCGGGCCGGTCAGGCTCACGGTGACCCCGTCCGGCCCCTGCTCGAAACCGGTGAGCTCGGTCGAGAACTCGAGGCGGGCTCCCAGCGCCCTGGCGCGGTCGATGACCACGCGGTCGAGCCGTCCCTGCGGGCAGGTGCCCCGCAGGATCTGCGGCGTCGTCCGCCGGAACGGCTCGGCGCGGGGGGGTGCCTGCCGGGCCAGCGCGGGCAGGTCCGCTTCGGCCAGGGTCGGTGTGCTGATCATCTCCAGGTTGCCACCCGACATGTCCACGCACAGGCGGTCCACCTCGTCGGCGATCCCGGCGGTCCGCAGCAGCTCCACCGTCCGGGGCCCGATGCCCATGGCGCGGGGGTGACGCAGCGGTGCGGGATGCCGTTCGACGAGGAGCGTCGAGACCCCCGACCGGGCCAGGAACATCGCGGTGAACAACCCGACGGTGCTGCCTCCGACGATCACGACATCAGTTTTCCGAGGTGCCACGGGATCTCCTTCTCCGAGTCCATGCGGTTGCCTTGCCGTGCCAGCGATAGCCGTTTTCGCGGGGCGCGTCAACTGGTGTTCAAAATTGCGTGCGGGTGATCCGGACAGGTATTTCCGGCTGTTACGGTGCCCCTGCGTTCGGCGCGAACGTCAGCCCGATCCCCCGCCCTTGCGGCTGCTGTCCCTCTTTCCGCGGAAGGACCATTCGCCTTGATGATGAACGAGGTCTACTTCGACTCGGTCGGCGTCCGTCTCGGCCGTAGGCTGGACCTCCGCGAGGCGGTCGCGGACGGCCGCTACCCGGACGCCGAGTACGTGGGCAACGCGCTGCTCGCGGTGTGCGTGTCGGACGACGAGTTCGCACCCGACCTGGCCGTCGTGGCCGCACGGCAGGCCCTGGAACGGCGTCAGCCGTCCGCTGCGGACGTCCGGCTCCTGCTGCACCACGGCACGTACTTCCAGGGGCAGGACGTGTGGACGCCGTCCTCGTACGTGCAACAGCAGACGATCGGCGGCAGCGCTCCGGCGATGGAGATCGACCAGAAGTCCAACGGAGGTCTGGCCGGTCTGTTGATCGGCGCGTCCTTCCTGTCCGCCTGTCCGGACGACGCCACGGTGCTGATGACCACCGGCGAACGATTCTGCCTCCCCGGTTTCGACCGATTTCGTACGGAGAGCGGGACGGTGATGGCGGACGGTGGCACCGCGCTCCTGCTCAGCTCCCGGCCCGGCTTCGCCCGGGTGCTGTCCTGTGTGCTCAACGCCGACCCGTCGCTGGAGGCGATGTATCGGGGCACCCGGCTCAAGGACGCGCCGCACGCCGGGGACAAGCCCCTCGACCTGCGGGGCCGCAAGGCCCGGTTCATGCGCAAGAACCTCGACGATCTCGAGGACATCTCCCAGCGGATCGCCAGCGGGTTCTGCGACACGATCGGTCAGGCGTTGGACGAGGCCAAGGTCGCCGCGGCCGACGTGCGGCGCTTCGTCCTGCCCAACAACGGTCGCACGGTCCGCTGGTGGACGATGCTGGCCGAGATGGGTGTCCCGGACGACCGGACCACCTGGGAGTTCGGGCGTCGGGTGGGACACCTCGGCGCGGGGGACCAGGTGGCCGGTCTGGAGCATCTGCTGACCACCGGGTGCCTGGCCGTGGGTGACCACGTCGTCCTGGCCGGGAGTGGCTACGGCTTCAACTGGGGCGCGGCCGTCCTGGAGATCGTGACGATTCCGGACTGGGCCCGAGCCTGACCGTCCGGCATGCCTGCCTTTCGAAAGGAGCACCATGTCTTTTCCAGCCCTGGTCGAGCCTGCGGCCGCCCTTCCTGACGGCGAGGCCGCTCGGCAGGCGCACCAGCTGATCCTCGGCGGCTTCGGATCGACCGGTCAGCGACGGCTGGCGGCCGGCCGCGTTCTCGTCGTGGGCGCGGACGAGGTCGGTGGGCTCGTCGCCGCCCACCTCGCCGACTCGGGCGTCGGTGTCATCGGCGTCGTCGATGCCGCGCCCCCACAGCCCTGGGACGATCACCTCGGCATTCCGGACGGCGGCTGCGCCACCCGCGCCGAGGCGTGGGTGACCGCTCTGCGGCGGACGCGTCCCGCCCTGCGGGCCGAGGTGGTGCCCGGGCGCTTCGACCTCGCGAGCGCCGAGTCCATGGTCGACTCGTACCACCTGGTTGTCTGTGCGGGCGAGGACGCCGCCCGTTGCCAGCTCGTCGACGACGTGTGCGCCCGGGCCGGGATCCCCTTCGTGTGGGGCGAGCTGGACGGCGGCCGGGCTCGCCTGTCGGTGTTCTGGGACGGGCAGGGGCCGGGCTTCCGCGATCTGCACCACGAGCGGCCAGGCGCCTATTTCCGGGGCATGTCGGGGACGCTGCGGCTGTGGGGCGGGTGGTTGGCCGCGGCCATGAGCATGGAGGTGGTCAAGCTGCTCACCGGCACCGGTGAGCCGCTGGTGGGTCGTGTGATGACGTACGACGCGACGCTGGGTGAATGCTCGGTCCGGCCGTACGAACGCCGGCCCGGTGTGGACCGGCCGGCCGAACTGACTGCGGCGGAGCCGTTCTTCGGTCTGTTGTCACCGGCGGCGGCCGAAGCAGCCCGGGGCGGGACCATCTCGGTGCTCGCCCTGCGCGACCTGGTGGCAGGCGGCGAGAAGTTCGCGTTGGTGGACGTACGGGAGCCCGAGGAGTACGACTACGTGCACCTGCCCGGCTCGACGTTGATCCCCAAGGGCGAGTTCTTCAGCGGGGACGCCACCGAGCGCCTTCCGCGCGACCGCCGGGTCGTGTTGATCTGCCGGTCGGGGATCAGGTCGGCGGAGGTGCTGGCCCTCGTGCACCGCAGCGGTCTCCCGGACGCCGTCCACGTCGGAGGCGGGATCCTCGCGTGGGCGCACCAGCTGGATCCCTCCATGCCGGTCTACTGAGGGCGGTCGAGCCGCTGCTCTGCTGAGGGCGGTCGCGCCGCTGCGCCCGGGTTCACCGTCCGGGCGCAGCGGCGCGCGTCGACCAGGGTTACGTGCTGGCGACCTGCTGGATGAACGCCGCCACCCGACTCTTGATGCGCTCCACCTTTTCCGGCACCGTGAGCGTCTCCTCCATCCGCAACCCCGGCGGGAGGGCTTTGAGCCCCCGCACGTAGAGGGAGCAGTTCAGGTCGGCGCACATGTACAGCCCGACGGTGTCGCCCTTGCGTCCGGCCGGGCCGGACTTGCGCGCTGCCATCAGCGTGACACCACCCGAGCCGTGGGTGGTGAGGCACAGCGAACACATGTTGCGCTGCAGGCCCGGCAGCCTGTCCGGGTTTCGCAGCATCACGCCGATCGGCGCGTCGTCCTCGCCCTGCTGCCAGACGAGGTAGCTGCGTTCGGGTGCCCGTGGGTCGGTCCACCCGAGGAAGTCGAGGTGCTTCCACGGAAGCTCCTCCACCTCCCGCGGTAGCGAGATGCGTCGTGACTCTCCCTTTGAGCAGTTTATGAAGGAATCGCGGATCGCGGCCTCAGCCAGCTGCTTCATGGAGCGACTGTAACAACACAAATCACCTAAGGCAAACGGCTATATGCTATAGGTAGAGAGGTGAAGAAGACCTTCATCCGGCAGGTCACCCGTCCCGACGAGGAGACACGATGAGTACGGACCAGGCAACGACAGATCAGAGCCCGCCACCGAGCCTGGACCGGGCGCTACTGGGCAAGGTGATGCTCCTGGCCCTCGGAGGATTCGTCGGGCTGCTGGACAGCACCATCATCGGGGTGGCCGTACACAGCCTGTCGGCTGCGTTCTCCGCCACCCTGGCCCAGACGCAGTGGGCCTCCACGGCCTATCTGCTGGCGATGGCGGTCGTCATCCCCGCCACCGGGTGGGCGACACAGCGCTTCGGTTCGGCAGCGACCTGGGTCGCCTCGCTGAGCGTCTTCCTGGTCGGCTCGCTGGCCTGCGGGCTGGCCTGGTCGCTGGGCAGCCTCATCCTCTTCCGCGTGGTGCAGGGCCTGGGCGCGGGCATGCTGTTCCCGCTCATGCGCATCCTCGTGGTGGAGATCGCCGGACGGGAGCGGATGGGCCGCGCCATGGCCGTCATCGCCATTCCGGTGCAGATGGCACCCATTCTGGGGCCCGTGGTGGGCGGGGTCCTGATCGAGAGCCTGTCGTGGCGCTGGGCCTTCCTGGTCAACGTGCCGATCGTGCTGGTCGCCGTGATCCTGTCCGCCCGCCACCTGCCCAACCGCAAGGGGCAGGACGCGCCACGACTCGACGTCTTCGGCCTCGTCACGATGGGTCTGGGCATTGCCGGGTTGCTCTACGGGCTGAGCATGCTCGTCGACGGAACCCCACCCACCGCCGTGCGGGTCTGGGCACCGCTGCTGCTGAGCGTGGTCTCGCTGGCCTGGCACGGCATCCGGGCGAGCCGCGCCACGCGTACCGGAGTCGTCGAGTTCGACCTGTTCCGGGATCGCGCCTTCACCGCCTCGACGGCGATCACCCTGCTCAACAACGCGGCCCTGTTCGCCGTCGTCTTCCTCGTCCCGTTGCTCCTGCAGGAGGGCGACGGCCGTGGTGCGGTCGACGCCGGCCTGGCGCTCGCTCCACAAGGCGCCGGGATGCTGGTCGCCGTGCTGGTCGTCGGCAAGATGGTGGACCTGAAGCACAACTCCCGGGTGATGGTCCTCGGCGGGCTGGCGGTGGTCGCGGTGACCACCGTCCCCCTGGCCTTCGCCGAACCCGGATCGGCGCAGTGGCTGATCGTCGCCGCGCTGTTCGTCCGTGGTATCGGCCTGGCCTTCGTGGTGTCACCCACCATGCTGACGCTCTATCACTCCCTGAGCCAGGAGCGCGTCCCGGCCGCCACCACGGCGAATGCGATCATCCAGCAGATCGGGGGCGCGGTGGGCACCGCGGCAGTCGCGCTGCTGCTGCAACCGCTGACCCGGCAGCAGGGCAGTGAGCTCGGCGGCTTCCACGCCACCTTCTGGGTGGTCGTCGGGGTCGTGGTGCTGACCGCGGTGCCCGCGGTGTTCCTCCCGGCACGGCGCAAGCCGGTCGTGAGCTGAGCCGGGCGGCCGGGTGGCGCAGCCGGTCACCGGTGTCCACGGACACCGGACCGGCTGCCCACCCGGTGCCGCGACGAGCAGGCCCGGCTGCGGAGCCGGATGGGCGTACGCGGTCCTCAGGCGTGCCAGGCGGACACCACCCGGGCGGCCTGGTCCCCGTTGAGCCGTGGATCGCAGAGGGTCGTGAACGGACCAGCCGGTTCGTTGCCGGCGACCGGCACGCACTCGGCGACGGTGTTGGGTGTCGTCTCCAGGTGGAGTCCCCCGGGTACGCCCTTCCCGGCGAGGACCGCCAGCTGAAAGCGTTCGACCTCGGCGACCACGTCGGCCACGGAGCGCGTCTTGCGACCGCTGGGGCTACGGATGGTGTTGCCGTGCATCGGATCGCAGAGCCAGATTGCCGGATGCCCCGCCCGGCGTACGGCTCGGACCAGCGGCGGCAGTGTGTCGGTCACCCGGCCCGCCCCGAGCCGCGCGATCAGCGTGAGCCGGCCCGGACGGCGCTGCGGGTCGAGCTTCGCGCACAGCTCGAGCAGTTCACCGGCGCTGATTCCCGGGCCGACCTTGCATGCCACCGGGTTGTCGATGGCCGCCATCACCTGGACGTGGGCCCCGTCATGACGCCGGGTGCGCTCACCGATCCAGGGCCAGTGCGTCGAGGTCAGCAACGAACTGCCGCCGGGGGCCCGCCGCAGGAGGGGAATCTCGTAGTCGAGCAGCAGCGCCTCGTGACTCGTCCACACCGGGTCGACGCCCGCCTGCCCGGGGTGGCGGCCCAGCAACTCCAGATGCGCCAGCACGGCGCGAGACATCCGATATCCGTGGTACAACCGCACCGGGTCCGGGGAGCGGTCCGCCATGGTGTGCCCGGGACGATTCACCAGCGCCCCGCGGAAGGCGGGCAGGTCCACACCGTTCACCCGCTCGAACGGCTCGGAGCGGGGCTTGGCCAGTTGACCTGCCAGTCGTCCGACCCGCAGGACCGGTAGCCCGGAACCAGCCGTCATCAGGGCGGCGAGTTCGTCGATCAGACGGATCCGGTCGCGGACGTGCGTGGCCGTGGCCTCCCGGGGATCCTCGACGCAGTCACCGCACTGCAGGACGCGACGCCGGCCGTCGGCGACCTCGGCCAGCAGGCGACTCAGCTCTTCGACCTCGGGCGAGGTGACCAGCGGTGCGCTCCAGGCCAGGGTGGCGCGGGCCCACTCGAGCAGGTGGCGGTTGCGCCAGACCGGTTGCTGGTGCGGCGGTTCCTTGAATCCCCGCCACACGTCGCGCAATCCGTCCGGCACGCGGATCTCGTCGTCGGCGAGGACGTCGTACCGGAATGCCTTCTCGGTCACGGCAGACTCCTTTCAGTTGCTGAACGTCGTGCTGATCGCCGTCGTCGAGCGATCGATGACAGGACTCTTCGGGTGCGCGAGTGCGTAGTTCCGCACTTGGACGTGCGCGGTGGACGGTCTGCCCGGGTCGGGCCGGGATGTTCGCCGGCCGGCTGCGCTTCGGCCTGGCCGGCTGCGCTCCCGCCGTGCCGGCTGCGCTCCCGCCGGGCCGGCTGCCGGGCGGGCGGTGGCGGCGGCGCCGGGGTCGCCCCGACGTCCCCACGCACCAGCAGCGGCGGGGCGTGCCGCCGGTCAGGCGAAGGCCTCGAAGCCGAGAGGTTCCCGGGCGAGCAGCCCTGCCAGGTAGGTGGCCACCGCACTGCCCTCGGGATAGTTCCTCGTCAACCGGACCATCTGCCGGGTACTGATGAAACCCATTCGCCAGGCGATCGCCTCCAGGCAGGCGACGGGCTCGTTGCGGTGCTGGAGCAACTGCACGACGTTCCCGGCGGCCAGGAGGCTGTCGTGCGTGCCGGTGTCCAACCAGACCGTTTCCGGTCCGAGACCGACGATTCTGGCGCGACCCTCACCGAGGTAACGATTGTTGAGATCGGTTATCTCCAGTTCACCGCGGGCGGAGGGTGCGAGTGCCCGCGCGTGATCCACGACGTCGGGAGTGTAGAGATAAAGGCCGGTGACCGCCTGGTTCGATGACGGGGAAATCGGCTTCTCCGCCAGTCGGACCAGGCGCCCGTCGCGGTCGAGTTCGGCGATTCCGTACCGGGTGGGATCGGAGACGGGGTAGGTGAACAACGTGCAGCCCGACACCTGCTCGGCTTCTGCCCGAAGCAGCGGGCCCAGGTCGGTGCCGTGGAATATGTTGTCGCCCAGCACCAGGCAGACGTTCTCGTCGCCGATGAAGTCGGCGCCCAGGAGAAATGCCTCCGCCAAGCCGCCCGGCCTTTCCTGGACGGCGTACTCGATATTCAGTCCGAGTTCCGCTCCCGTCTCGAAGAGTTGTTGGTAGAGCGACAGGTGGTCAGGGGTGGAGATGATCAGGACGTCCCGGATGCCGGTAAGCATGAGAACGGACAGCGGGTAGTAGATCATGGGTTTGTCGTAGACCGGCAGCAGCTGTTTGGACAGGGCCTTCGTTGCGGGCCTCAGCCGCGTACCCGAGCCGCCGGCGAGAACGATACCGCGCATATTTCAACCTCTCCAGGAGAAGATGTTCGGTGGTGGATCACCACCAGTCGTTTCCGCCGGCACCGACTCTGCCGGCACCATTTCGACCGTTTCGGTGGGGCTGTTTCGCACCCGTTCTCGTCGCGGGTCACGTGATCGAGGTAAGTCGATCTGGCGTGGCCCGACGTCCGCCGTGGCTCCGGTGGTCCCGACACCCGGTGCGCCCTCGCCGGGGTGCGTGGGACCAGTGCGGGTTCGGTCAACGGCGATTGGTCGGCGTCACTGCCGGACAGCCGGGTCCCGGGTGGCTGTTGAACATCGACGTGCTTCGGGCAAGGTGATTTCGATCATGGCCCGAGTGGATTGCCTGATGCGGCGGAGTTCTTCGCCAACTGCACCGTACCGACTCTTCTCGGCGGTGTCCTCCAGCCGTTGACGACAGCTTGTCAAAGTTGCAGCGACTCATGTAGACCAATTTGTGGCCCGTAGCGGCCGTGGCCCCGGGCGGACAATGGAACGAGGAAGAGGTGGCTCGATGTGCCCTCTCACCGTGAAGGACGATCGACGTCCTTTGGAGGCCCTGCTGGACCTGCTGGAACGGCACGAAGAGGCGCAGGTCGGGGCGGCGGCTGCGATCCGGTCGGTCCGGGCGAAGGTCGCGGCCCTGGCGACATGTGGATGGCCGGTCACGGCGGGCGCCACCGGTATAGAAGAGGTGGCGAGCTGGTCGCGGATGGAAGAGCTGCTCAAGAACGCTGCGGTTCACGCCGCCGGTGAGATGATGTGGATGGATCCGCCGGCACCGGCCCAGCAGATTGTCACCGACGCCGTGAATCGCCACCGTACGGGCATCGACGCCGGTCTGGTGATCCGAGTGATCCGACAGAATGCCTCCGTCGGCGCCGCACGGATCGCGGGACCATTGCAGAAAATGGCTTCGGTCAGCGTGCAGGTGCGCAGCACACAGCTCGTTCCGTTCCGTTTCCTGGTCGTCGACGACGATCTTGCCCTGATCTGGCCGACCGGCCCGGGCAATAGGATTTCCGGCCACCTGCTCGTACGACAGGAAACTGTCGTCGCGCTGCTGCGACGCGTCTTCGAGTTCTGCTGGAGTACCACCACGGAAAGCCCCACGGCCATGACGCCGGGCGTCGCACCCGACGATCGGGACCCGATCGTCCGGTACACCTCCACCGACCTCGTCGACAGCCCGTTGCGCCTGACGGAGCAGCAACTGATGATCCTGCGGCTGTGGGCACGTGGCCGGCCAGACACCGCGATCGCCCGTGAGCTGCAACTGTCGGCCCGCACCCTGCGGCGGCTCGTCTCCGCGCTGCTGCGGAGGCTGGGCACCAGCAGCCGCTTCGAGGCCGGAGTGGTGGCCGGCCGCATCGAGGGCCTGTTGGACTTTCCGTCGTAACCGATCGTCGACGACAGCTCTGGGGAGCAGACATGGACAGAGGTACCACGCGCGCTGTGCTCGTCACCGGCGCCAGTCGCGGGATCGGCCGGACCATCGCCGTACGGCTCGCAACCGCGTCGACCGTGGTCGCCGTCCACTACCGTCGCGACGACGCGATGGCTGCGGAGACGGTGGACCTGATACGTGCCCGGGGTGGGACGGCGTTCGCCGTCCGTGCCGACTTCGCCGACGACTCGGGTCTGGACGTGCTCCTCGACGGACTGGCAGCGGGTCTCCGACACCACACCGGCGACACCACGCTCGACGTGCTGGTCAACAACGCCGGGGTGGGCTGCCGGGCGGATGTCGCCAAACTCGTCCCGGAACAGCTCGACCGGGTGTTCGCGATCAACGTGTGTCTCCCGGTGTTCCTGGCGCAGCGGGCCCTTCCCCTGATGCGCGACGGGGGTCGGATCGTCAACATCTCCTCGCTGGCCACCCGGGTGGCGCACCCCGAGATCGTCGGTTATGCGATGAGCAAGGGGGCACTCGAGGTCTTCAGTCAGGCACTGGCCGAGCAGCTCGGTCCACGTGGGATCACGGTGAACAGCGTCGCTCCCGGCCTCATCGACACGGAGTTCCACGGTGACCGGCTGCGGCAGCCGGGAACGGCGGCGGAGCTGGCGTCGAAGGCCGCGCTCGGCCGGATCGGTCAGGTGGACGACGTCGCCGACGTGGTCGCCTTTCTGGCGTCCGATGCCGCACGCTGGATCACCGGTCAGCGCATCGAGGTCGCCGGCGGGACCTCGCTCTGAACCGGGAGTCGCCAGGCAGTGGGCGCGGCGCCCCGATCGTGCGGCTGTCGCCCGCGGCATGGTGAGAATGTCCGCATCCGGCCACGACCGGCAATGGTCAGATGCGCGCCTGTACCGGTCGGCGACGGTCTGGCAGCCTTACCCGTGAGCCGCCCACCGATCGCCCCCGGTCGCCGGCAGCTCGAGTTCATCACGATTCTGGAATACCAGCGCGGCTGACCGTCGGCACTGTTGCCGCCTGCCCCGCGCGCCGGCCGCCTGATGCGGCCCGCCGGGGTCGTACGCCCTGTACAGCCAACCGCGTCGAAGCATGGTCGAGTCCGTGCCCCGACCGGGTCGGCCGGAAGAGACCGATTGTGGTCGGTCGGTCCTCACTTCGGCGTTCACTGAGGAGATCCGTTGACTAGTGGTGCTGCGCGGCCAGGCGGTGGTCGACTCGAATCGTTGACCGGCGCGCGATTCGTCGCCGCCTCGATGGTGTTCCTGTTTCACGTGGCGACACTGCGGCTGTTCGCCGACGGCACCGGTGTCTCCGGTGCGCTCACCTCTGCGACCAAGAGCGCCGCCACCGTCGGCGTCTCCTTCTTCTTTCTCCTCAGCGGCTTCGTCCTCACCTGGTCCGCCCGGCCCGACGACACGTACCGTGGGTTCCTCCGGCGACGGCTGGTCAAGATCTATCCCAACCACGCGGTCACCTTCGGGCTGGCGATGCTCGTCTTCGCCGCTGCCTCCACACCGTGGTCCACCGCGCTGCTCAATCTGCTGCTGTTGCAGGCATGGGTGCCGAAGCCGGACGTCTTTCTCAGTGTGAACGGCCCCAGTTGGTCGCTGTCCTGCGAGTTGTTCTTCTATGCGATGTTCCCCCTGCTGCTGCCCCGGCTCGCCCGGATCAGGGCCGGGCAGTTGTGGGCGTGTGCGGCCGGCGTCGCCGGTACGGTGATCGCGTTGCCCGTGCTCGGGTCGCTGCTGCCGGCGTCACCGCGGTTCCCGGAGGGCTTCGCCGGCACCGTGCTGGCCGACCAGTCCGTCGACCAGATGTGGTTCCTCTACGCCTTTCCGCCGGTGCGGCTCCTGGACTTCGTACTCGGGATGCTGATGGCGAGGATCGTGCTGACCGGTCGGTGGGTTGGCCCGGGGCGGGGCGTCGCCTTCGCGCTGACCGTCGTCGGTTACCTGGTCGGCCTCATCGTCCCGATGACGTACACCGTCAACGCGGTCCTCATCGTGCCGTTGGCGCTGCTGGTGCCCGCACTGGCGGTGGGCGACGACCGCGCGGGCCGGTCGTGGCTGAGCAGCCCGGTCATGCGTCGGCTCGGGGAGGCGTCGTTCGCGTTCTACCTGGTGCACGAGATCGTCCTGATCGTCCTGCGGGCGGGCATCGGCTTCGACCGTGAACTCGGACGGGGTGCCGGCCTGCTCTTCGTCGCCCTCGCCTTCCTGCTCAGCCTCGGCCTGGCCGTTCTTCTCCACCGCCTCGTCGAGTCACCTGCGATGCGCCGGTGGGGCCGCCCGCCGCAGGGCAAGCGCATCGAGACCGACGCCGCCGTCCGGGTCGAACCGTCGTAGCCGATCCGCCTGGCATCCCCGCTCATCCCCGTCAACCAAACGTGAGGAATCGTCATGCGCTTCTTGTTCGTCACGGGTGGGAGCCCGGCCACGGTCTTTCCGCTGACGCCGCTGGCCACCGCCGCGCGCAACGCCGGTCACGAGGTGATCGTCGCCTCGACGGAGGAGACGCTGCCCGCCATCGTCGGGGCCGGCCTGCCGGGCCTCTGCGTCTCACCGGTTCCCATCCGCCACCACATCACCACCGATCGCTCCGGCGCTGCGATCACGGAACCGACCGATCCGGAGGCTCACATGATCTACATCGGTCATGCCTTCGGCCGGTTGGCGGCGGCCTGCATCGACCCGCTGCTCGACTTCGCTGCGCAATGGCGACCGGACGTCGTGGTGGGCGGCATGCTCACCTTCGCGGCGCCGCTGCTCGCCAGCAGGTTGGGCGTTCCCTACGTGCGGCACTCCTGGGACACCGGTGAACCACCTGTCGTGGATTCGGCCGCCGAACGGGAACTACGCCCGGAGCTGGAGCGCCTCGGCCTGGACCGGCTTCCCGTTGCCGACCTCTGGATCGACATCTGCCCGCCGAGCCTGCGTCCGGCCGACGCCGGCCCGGCCCAGCCGATGCGGTTCGCCCCGACGAACATGCAGCGCCCACTGGAGCCGTGGATGTACGTCCGGGGCGAGCAACGCCGCATCGTGGTGACAGCCGGCACGAAGGTCGCCCGCGGCAACTTCTTCGACTACCTGGTCGACCTCGTCGGCAAGGTGAAGACGGTCGGGGCCGAGGTCGTCGTGGCGACGCCGGCAGCGGTCAGCGACGAGCTGTCGCAGCGGCTCGGTGTGCGGGCCGGCTGGTTGCCGCTCGACGTGGTGGCCCGCAACTGCGATGTGCTGGTGCACCACGGTGGCGGCGGCACGGCCCTGACCGGCATGGCGTGCGCCGTGCCGCAGCTGCTGATACCGAACATGCCCAAACTCCTGGCACCGTCGCGTCGTCTCGCCGACTCCGGTGCGGCCGTCATGCTCCTGCCGGGCGAGGACACCGCCGAGGCGATCGCGGCCGGGGTCGACCAACTGCTCCACCAGCCGATCCACCGAGAACGTGCGGCGGTGTTGTCCCAGGAGATCATGACCATGCCGTCAGCGGCCGACGTCGTGGACGTGGTGGAGAAGTTGTGCTGAGGCACCCCGACACCGTCCCGCCGGCCCGGTCAGAGGCGACGGCGTCCCGTCCGTTCCGCCGTGGAATCGACCCACTCTGGAGGACCAGCCCTCATGTATGAGGATCAGTTCCGAGGTCAAGTCGCCATCGTCACGGGTGCGGCCGGCGGTATCGGGGAGGCTGTCGTCTCCGCCCTCTGCCGGGCCGGTGCCTCGGTGGCGGCCCTCGACGTCGACGGTGACCGCCTGTCGGCGCTCTTCGGTGCCCACGACGACGCGCCCGGCACCGTCACGCGATTCACCGCCGACGTCCGCTCCGCCGTCGAGGTCGAGGACACGGTGGCCGCAGTGGAGGAGCGACTGGGCCCCGTCGCCTTCCTGGTGAACTGTGCCGGGGTGCTGCGGGCGGCGACCGCGGTCGAGCTGACCGAGCGGGACTGGGACGACACCCTCGCGGTCAACGCCCGCGGCGTCTTCCTCATGTCGACGGCCGTCGCCAGGCGGATGACGCCGCGCCGACGGGGCAGCATCGTGACCGTGGCCTCGAACGCGGCCGGAGTACCCAGGGTGCGGATGTCCGCCTACGCCGCATCGAAGGCGGCGGCGACCGCCTACACCAAGACGCTCGGGCTCGAACTGGCCAGCAGCGGCATTCGCTGCAACGTGGTCGCCCCGGGCTCCACCGACACGGCGATGCTGCGGGGACTGTGGGGCGGTGGTGACGGAACGTCCGTGTCCGTCGCCGGTGTCCCGACCGAGTACCGCGTGGGCATCCCGCTCGGCCGCCTCACGACCGTCGCCGACGTCACCAACGCCGTGATGTTCCTGCTGTCCGACCAGGCGGCCAACGTCACGATGCACGACTTCTACGTCGACGGTGGCGCCGCCCTCGGGCGTTGACCCGTCCGGACCAGGGAGATGAACTTGGACACCACCACTACGCCGTACGCGATGCCGGACCCCTGCGAACTACCCGTCAACACGGCCGGCTGGCGGCCCGATCCGCGCCGTGCCGTGCTGCTGGTGCACGACATGCAGCGCTACTTCCTGAGGTCGTTGCCGGCCTCGGGTCAGCCCGGCGGGGCACTGATCGCGAACACCGCAGCGCTGCTGCGACGTTGCCGACAGCTCGCGGTGCCTGTCGTCTACACCGCGCAGCCCGGGGACATGACGCAGGTCCAGCGCGGACTGCTGCGGGATTTCTGGGGCCCCGGCATGACCGCCACCGCACAGGACCGGCAGATCAGCGACGAACTGGCCCCGGGTGAGCGCGACACCGTCTTGACGAAGTGGCGCTACAGCGCCTTCCACCGCACCGCACTACTGGATCACCTCCGCGACGTCGGGCGGGACCAACTGCTGGTGTGCGGGGTGTACGCGCACGTCGGATGCCTGATGACAGCGGTCGAGGCGTACTCCCACGACATCGAGACGTTTCTCGTCGGCGATGCGGTGGCCGACTTCTCGGCTGAACACCACCGGATGGCCCTGCGGTACGCGGCCGACCGGTGCGCCGTCGTGCTCTCCACCGAGGCCGTCCTCGCCGAGCTGGGCCAGCGGTCGGTGCCCGCAGAATCCGTCAACCCTATCGAGGGGGAGCTATGCCGTTCGACGATGGACGTTTCGCCCGGTTGATGGATCAGGTGCTGGGGGCGGAGCCGCCGGCGTTCGCCCTGTTGCATCGGCCGGAGGCCGTGGGTGGCCGGGTCGAGCTGCTGGTCGGTGACGTCGGGTGCGTGCGTACGCTGGCCGACCTGCCGTTGCCCCGGTTGACGGGGCCAGGACAGCCCCGGCACGACCTGTTGGCCATGGTGCCGTACCGGCAGCTCACCGAGACCGGGTTCGAGTGCCACGACGACGGTGCCCCGCTGGTCGCGATGACCATCCGTGAGCAGGCGGTCGGTTCGGTGGCGGCCACGTCGAGGTTGCTGCCCGACGGCGTGATAGACCTCGGCACCCCGCAGTTCGACATCGGGGACGACGAGTACGCGGAGATCGTGCACCGGGTGCTCGTGAACGAGATCGGACACGGCACGGGTGCCAATTTCGTCATTAAACGCACACTCACCGCGCCGTTGCGCAGCTCGCCCGTCCAGACCGCGCTCACGGTGTTCAACCGGCTGCTGGCCGACGAGCGTGGCACGTACTGGACGTTCGTCATCCACACCGGCTCCCGCACGTTCGTCGGCGCGACACCGGAGCGACACCTCAGTCTCTTCGACGGCACCGCGATGATGAACCCGATCAGCGGGACCCTGCGTTACCGGCCCGGTGGACCGGCGGTGTCCGAGGTGCTCGACTTCCTGGCCGACCGCAAGGAGACCGGGGAGCTGTACATGGTCCTGGACGAGGAGTTGAAGACGATGGCCCGGGTCACCGACCGGGGCGGGCGGGTGGTGGGTCCCTTCCTGAAGGAGATGGGCAACCTGGCCCACACCGAGTACCTGATCGAGGGGTCGACGTCACTCGACGTGCGGGACGCCCTCCGCGAGACGATGTTCGCGCCGACCGTGACGGGCAGTCCGGTAGCGAACGCCTGCCGGGTGATCAGGCGTTACGAACCCGACGGGCGGGGCTACTACAGCGGCGTGGCGGCACTGTTCAGCCGGGACGTCAACGGCGGTCGCTCACTGGATTCGGCGATCCTGCTGCGTACCGTCGAGATCGTGGACAGCCGACTACGGATCACGGTCGGTGCGACGCTGGTGCGTGACTCCGACCCGAGGCTGGAAGTTCTCGAAACGCACGCCAAGGCGCAGGGTGTGTTGCGTGGACTCGGCGTGGCCCCGGGGCCCGACCGTACGGCGTCCGCCAGGTCGAGCCTCGCGGGTCACCCCGCGGTACAGGCGGCGTTGGCGGCGCGCAACACCGACCTGGCGCGTTTCTGGTTCGATGACCGGGACGGGCGCACCGGGGTGCCGCAGGTCGCGCAGCTCGCGGGACGGCGGGCGGTGATCGTGGACGCGGAGGACTCGTTCACCGCCATGCTGGCCCATCAGTTGCGCGAGTTCGGGCTACAGGTGACCCTGTGCGGGGCCACGGAGCCGTTCCCCCGGGAAGAGGCCGACCTGGTCGTCATGGGGCCGGGCCCGGGCGACCCGAACAACCGCGACGACGTACGGATCGACCGTCTGCACACCCGCATCCGGGACCTGCTGCACGCCGGTACGCCGTTCCTGGCGGTCTGTCTCAGCCATCAGGTCCTCGGTTCGCTTCTCGGGCTCGACCTGGTGCGACGCAGACGACCCAACCAGGGCGTCCAGCGGGACATCGAGTTCTTCGGCCGGCGGGTCCGGGTCGGGTTCTACAACACCTTCGCCGTCCGCAGCGCCGACGACCATCTGTGGCCGGCCGGGGTGGGGCCGGTGGCGGTGAGCCGGGACCCGCGGACCGGTGAGGTGCACGGGTTCGTCGGTTCACACTTCCGGTCGGTGCAGTTCCATCCTGAGTCGGTGCTCAGCACGGACGGCACCTCCATATTGGCCGAGATGGCCACGTCCGTGCTGTCCGGATCCGTGCACGAACTGGCCGCCGTCGACACATCACGCGGATGACACCGAATTCATCGCCGAGGGGCACCGTGTCCACAATTCTCGTCGCCGGTGGCGGCATCAGCGGGCTCGCCGTGGCCCTCGGGCTGTCCCGCCAGGGCCGGCACCGGATAGAGGTCTTCGAGCGCAACGCCCAGTTCGCCGAGCTCGGAGCCGGAATTCAACTGGCCCCGAACGCCTTCCACGCACTCGACCTGCTCGGTGTGTGCGATCAGGTGCGGTCGCGGGCGGTCTACATCGACGAACTGGTCCTCAGAGACGGCCGGTCCGGGGAACGACTGGTGACTCTGCCGGTGGGGGCCGACTACCGGCGACGATTCGGTAACCCGTACGCCGTGGTCCATCGGGGTGATCTGTACGCGCCGCTGCTGGCCGCGTGCCGCGCCGAGGAACGGATCCGGCTCAGAGCCGACAGCCCCGTGGTCGGGTACCGCACCTCCGACGAGTCGGTCGTCTGCGAGCTGGCCTCCGGTGAACAGGTGGTGGGCGACGTCCTGATCGGTGCGGACGGGATCCGCTCCCGGGTGCGGCACCAGCTCGTCGGTGACGGTGAGCCCCGGGTCACCGGGCACACCATCTTCCGCTCCGTGGTCCCGACCAGCTCCGTCCCCGCCGAACTGCGGTGGAACGCGGTGTCCCTCTGGGCGGGCGAGGGTTGGCACCTGGTCTCCTACCCGATAGCGGGTGGGCGGGAGCTGAACATCGCCGCAGTTCGTGACGGCGGCGCCACCCGGGCGGTCAGTGGTGAACCCGTCGACCAGCACCTCGTACCGGCCGCCTTCCCGGAGGCGGGAGGGCAGGCACGCCGGCTGCTGCACCTCGGCCGGCAGTGGCGCAGGTGGGTGCTGTGCGACCGGCCGCCGGTGGCGCGGTGGGTGCAGGGGCGGGTCGTCCTGATCGGCGACGCCGCCCACCCGATGCTGCAGTACGCCGCCCAGGGCGCCGCGCTGGCGTTGGAGGACTCCGTCGTCCTCGCCCGGTCGCTGAGGTGCGACCCCGACGAGATCCCGGGCCGCCTCCTGCACTTCAACGAGGTACGCCGGGAGCGCACCTCCCGCGCGCAGGAGGCGGCGCGGTGGTTGGGCGATGAGCTGTACCACCCTGCCGGCGTCCGGGCGCGGACACGGGACGCGATGCTGAAGTCGATGACCGCCGACGATCTCATGGAGGCGGTGTCCTGGGTGCACGGTTTCCGGTTGGGCGCGCAGGAGGCGTCACCCGCACCGCCGTGACCGGCACCCGGCGGTCACCGCCACAGTGTCAGCCAGAGATCGGCTTGGAACCCGGACGATCGCGGGTCGAAGGTGACGGTGCGAATCTCGACCAGGGCGAGAGCGTCGTCGTCCGTACGTGTGCAGAGCCAGAGGCCGGCCCGTGGTTCGACGACTCTGGTCTTCTTGTCGGACGGGGCGGCTTTGTCGCACTCCTGCGCCGTCGAGGGTTCGCGCGGCACGGTGGCCATGCCCAGATAGAAGATCATCCGCGGCTGCCAGCAACGGGGCCTTCGCCTCGCATGGGAGCGGACGTGCCGGGACGGGGTGGGGTGGGACCGGGGCGGGAGCCCGGCGGCGCTGTCAGCCGACGGCTCAGCCGGCGGCCGGCTCCCGGGTGTCGGCCGGTACGACCATCGGCGCTCCGGTGACCGGGTCGGGGACCACCTGGTTCGGCATCCCGAACACCTCGGCGACGAGCCCGGCACCGACGGTCGACGCCGGGTGCCCCTCGGCCACGATCCGGCCGTCGCGCATTGCGACCAGGTGGGTGGCGTACCGGGCGGCGTGGTTGAGGTCGTGCAGCACGGCCACCACGGTGCGTCCCCGGGTGACCAGGCGGTGCAGCACGTTGAGCACGTCGATCTGGTGTGCCACGTCCAGGTAGGTGGTGGGCTCGTCGAGCAGGACGAGGGGCGTCTCCTGGGCGAGCACCATGGCGATCCAGGCCCGTTGCCGTTGCCCGCCGGAGAGTTCGTCGACCCGCCGGTCGGCCAGCTCGGTGGTGCCGGTGCAGTCGAGCGCCGACTCGACGGCCTCCTCGTCGGCGTGGGAGAAGCGGCGCAGCACCCGTTGGTGGGCGTAGCGGCCCCGGCCGACCAGCTCGCGGACGGTGATCCCCTCGGGCGCGGACATGGTCTGCGGCAGCAGCGCCAGCCGCCGGGCGCGTTCCTTCGCCGGCAGGGTGACCAGGTCCGATCCGTCGAGCGTGACCCGACCCTCGGCGGGGCGGAGCAGCCCGGAGAGGGCGCGCAGGAGCGTCGACTTGCCGCACGCGTTGGGCCCGATGAGCACGGTGAACGAGCCGTCGGGCACGGCGAACGACAGGTCGGCGCTGACGGTCCGCTGGTCGTACCGGAGGGTGACGTTCTCGGCTCGCAGCCGCGCGGTCAGCTGGTCGACCATCGGGTCCTCCTGATCTCGTGGACGAGCAGCCAGAGCAGGTACGCGCCGCCGAGGGTGACCGTGACGACCCCCACCGGCACGGTCAGCGGGATCACGTGTTGGGCGATCAGGTCGGCGCCGAGCAGCAGCAACGCCCCGACCACGGCGGTGGCGGCGAGTGGCAGGCCCGGTGCCCGGACGAGCCGGCGGGCGATCTGCGGGGCGGCCAGGGCGACGAAGGAGATCGGGCCGGCGACGGTGGTGACCGCACTGACCAGGGCGACCGCGATGACCACGAGGACGGCGCGGTTGCGGTCGACCGCGACTCCGCTGGCGGCGGCGACGTCGTCGCCCAGTTCCAGTTGGGCCAGGGCCGCCGCCCACAGTGGGGTGACGGCCAGCAGCACCAGGATGATCGCGGCGGCCGGCCAGACCACGTCGGCGGTGGCGGTGTTGAGGGAGCCGGCGCCCCAGGCGGCGGCGAACAGCGCCGTCTCCAGGTCGGCGCGCAGCAGCAGCCAGGTGTTGGTGGCGGCGAGCATCGAGGAGACGCCCACCCCGACGACGATGAACCGGAACCCGGAGAGCCCGTCCCGGTAGGCGAGCAGGTAGATCGCCAGCGCCGCCAGCAGGCCACCGGCGAGTGAGCCGAGCATCAGCAGGTGCCAGCCGCCGCCGAGCAGCAGCAGGGCGGTCAGCATGCCGGTGAACGAGCCGTTCGCCAGGCCGATGATGTCCGGGCTGGCCAGCGGGTTGCGGGTGATGGTCTGGAAGATCGCCCCGGCGACGCCGAGCGCCGCGCCGAAGGCGACGGCCGCGGCGATGCGGGGCAGCCGCCACTCCAGCACGACGGTGCGGGTCAGCCCGTCGATCCGGCCGCCGAGCACGCCGAGCACCTCGTCGAGGCGCAGCGGGAAGTCGCCCAGCCAGAGGCCGAGCACCGCCAGCGCCGCGACGACGAGCGCGGCGGCGGCGCAGACGGCGGCTTCGCGTACGCCGACGGTCACGTGCCGGTGGTCGGTGCCGAGCAGCAGCCGGCGACCCCCGGCGGTGCGGCGGACCGGCCGGTTCACAGCGCGGTCGCCCGTCGGCGTCGGGCCAGCGCGATCAGCACCGGAGCACCGACGAACGCGGTGACGATGCCGACCGGCATCTCGCTGGGCAGCACGGCGATCCGGCCGAGCACGTCGGCCAGCAGCACCAGCATCCCGCCGGCCAGCAGGGACCCGGCGAGGATCCGGCGCTGGTCGGTGCCGACGCCCCAACGCACCAGGTGCGGCACCACGAGCCCGACGAACGAGATGGGGCCGGCGATGGCGCTGGCCCCACCGGCGAGCAGGGTGACCGCACCGAGCACGAGCAGCCGGGTCCGGACCAGGCTGACGCCCTGGGCGGCGGCCAGGTCGGGGCCGAGCGCGAGCGCGTTGAGGCTGCGGGCCGCGACCAGCGCGGCGAGCAGCCCGGCCACGATCAGCGGGAGCACCGGCAGCAGCACTGCGGTGTCACGTTCGAGCAGGCTGCCGGCGTTCCAGCCGCGCATCCGGTCGAAGGTGTCGGGGTGGGTGAGGGTGATCCCGGTGGTCAGGCCGGCGAGCACGGCACCGGTCGCCACCCCGGTCACCAGCAGCCGGGTGGGGGTGGCCCGCAGGTCGGCGGCGCCGCCGACGGCGTACACGGCGGTGGCGACCAGGAGCGCGCCGAGCAGGGCGAGCCACATGTAGCCGGCCGGCGAGGTGATCCCGAAGAAGGCGATGCCGGCGGCGACGAACGCGGCGGCACCGGCGTTGACGCCGAGGATGCCCGGTTCGGCGAGCGCGTTGCGGGTGAACGCCTGCATCAGCGCGCCCGCGACCCCGAGGCCGGCTCCGACGAGTAGCCCGGCGAGGGTGCGCGGCAGGCGCTGCCCCCAGACGACGTACTGCGCGGTGTCGCTGCCGGCGCCCCGCAGCGCCGCCCAGACGTCCGCCGGGGGCACCGGGTTCGCGCCCACGAAGACCGACAACACCACCGACCCCACGAGTACGACGACCGCCCCGACCAGCCACCGCCGGGTGGTACGCCGACGCGCGGCACGGCCGGTGGTCGGCCGTACCGCGCGGGCGGGTGTGGTGGCGGTCAACTCGACGCGGTGAGGATGCGTTCGAGGTCGTCGAGGACGGCCTGCCCACCGACCGTGCCGACCCCGGTGATCCAGAAGGACTGGTCGACGAGGTGCAGGCGGGGGAAGGCGGCGGCGTTGGCGGTGACCGAGGCGGGGATGGTGCTGCGGTCGTTGACGTCGACGGTGGTGACGAAGACGTGGTCGGCCTTGGCTTCCAGCACCCGTTCCGGGGAGACGTCGACCGAGATGGAGTTCTCCCAGTCGCGCTCGGGGGTCTTGAAGCCGACGCACTCCAGTGCGCTGCCGGCGAACGAGGTGGGGCCGTAGAGGGTGAGGACGCCGTCGCGGGGGCGGATGAGCTGCGCGCTCTTGCCGGCGGTGCCGAACTTCTCGGCGATGTCCGCGCACCGCTGCCGGAAGTCGGTGAGCAGCTTGTCGGCGGAGTCCGCACCGCCGAGCGTGGTGGCGGTGAACTTCACGTTGTCCTGCCACGGGTCGGCCTGGGACGCCATGAACACGGTCGGGGCGACGTCGGTGAGCTGCTGGTAGAGGGCGGAGTGCCGGGATTCGGTGCCGATGATCAGGTCGGGCTTGAGGGCCGCGATCTTCTGCACGTTGGGTTCCTGGACGGTGCCGACGGTGGTGATGCCGGCGGCCTTGTCGCCGAGGTACTTGGGCACGCCGGCGGCCTCGTTGAGCACGGCCGCGCCGACCGGGGTGAGCTGCAACGCGATGGCGGTGTCGAGTTGGACCGGTTCGAGGACGACGACCCGGGTCGGCTTGTTCGGCACGGCGGTCTTGCCGCGCGCGTGCTCGACGGTCCTGGTGTCGCCGACGCTGCCCGCCGGCTCGGAGTCGTCGGAGCCGCAGGCGGCCACGGCGAGCACCGCCGCCGAGGCGACGGTGAGGGCGAGGAGGCGTCGGCGGAGTGTTCGAGGGGTCGGCGTACGCATGGTGCGAGGTTCCCGTCTGGCTACTTACAGTGATTGTCCACTAACATTTTTAGGTTAGCATTACCTAATCATCCACCTCGTCGCGGGCCGGGCGGTCGTGCCAATAGCCCTGTGTGTGGACCTGCTGTGGATCGACGCGCGCCTCGGTGAAGAGCCTGCGCACCTGCGCAATCCTGCTACTCTCCGTAGCTGTCCAGGCGTAGAACTGCGCCCCCGACGATGCCGCCGCCGGCCCGTACTCGGCCAACCAGTCGCCCACCATGGCGGTGAGGACCGTCCCGCCCGGTGCCCCGCGACGCAACCGGACCTCGACCGTGTGGCCGGCGGTCACCTCGTCGAGGGTGGCGGCGTCCGCCGCGACGCCGGCCTCCAGCAGGACCGTCGCCCGCACCCCCGGGCCGAGACCGGACAGGATGCCGCGCACCGCCGGGTACGCCGTCTCGTCCGCGGCGATCAGCACCCGGGTCGCCGGCCCCGGCTCCCACTGCACGCCGTACCCGGGTTGGCCGGCCCCCACGTGCGGGCCCGACAGGAGCAGCCGGTCGCCCGGCCGGGCCGTCGCCGCCCAGCCGCTCGCCGGGCCGTGCGGCTGGTGCAGGTAGAAGTCCAGGTCCAGCTCGCCCGTCGCCGGCCGGGTCCGGTACGCGGTGTAGCTGCGCAGCCTCGGGCGCACCTCGCCGGGAACGGACCGCCACTCGCGTCGCCACGTCTGCTCGGGCAGCCCCGCCCGCAGCGCGGTCGGATAACCACCGTCGACCGGCAGCATGATCTTGATGCGCTGGTCGAGCTGGTACGGCGCCATCTCCCGCAACCGCTCGTCGCCGAGCGTCACCCGGACGAACCCGGGCGACACTCGCCGGGTCGCCGTCACGGTCGTCGCGAACAGGACGTTGGGCGAGTTGCCGAATGCTGACATGCCGGCAGAGGTTAGCGTGCCCCGTCCGGGCAGCTCACCGCCCCGGACCCGGCGGGTGATCAGGGCCCCACCCGGCTCGTGCCCGGGTCACCCCCGGCGGCGGCGTTCCCGGGAACCGGCCACCGGACCAGGAAGAATGCGCAGAACATTGACGGTGACCATGGCGATGATCCAATCTGACGCCGGCCCGGGTCAGGAAGTCCGGGCTTTCATTGCGTCGGCGAAGGAGCTCGCATGCCACACATCACGTTAAATACCAACGAACCCGGAATCCGTGGCCTGTTCCGCTTCCGGCCGGAGACGGCGTTGCCACTGAACGGGCTGGTCGAGGCGCTGCTGTGTGCACCGGGCACGTTGACCCGGGGCGAAAGGGAACTCATCGCAGCCTATGTGTCCGGCCTCAACGAGTGCCGCTACTGCTACTCCGCCCACGCGGCGTACGCGGCGGCGCAACTCCCCGAGGGCATGCCCCTGGTCCAGCAGGTGCACGACGACGTCGACAGCGCCCCGGTGTCGGCCAAGATGCGCGCGCTGCTCGACGTGGCCGGCGCGGTGCAACGCGGTGGTCGGGAGGTCACCGGCGAGCTGGTGGCCGCCGCCCGGGCCGAGGGCGCCACCGACGTGGAGATCCACGACACCGTGCTGATCGCCGCCGCGTTCTGCATGTTCAACCGCTACGTCGACGGGTTGGCCACCGTCCTGCCGGACGACCCGGACTTCTACACCGACCGCGCGCAGCGGATCGCCGCCCACGGCTACCTCGGGGTACTGCAACAGGAGGTCATCCACGAGTGACCGACCCCGGCGGGCACCGGCAGGTCGGCGGGCGTCGGCGCGGCACGCCGTCACCGGGCCTGCCGGAGCGCGTCGGCGAGTGCGGCGGCCGTCGTCGCGGCCACCCGGGGTTGGTCGACGAGCATCTCGTCGATCACGTCGGCCAGCCTCGCCGGAACAGCCCCGTCCCGCTGCCGGACGGGCACCGGCCGGGTCCGCAGGACCACCGCGACCGGGTCGGCCCCGGCGGGGAAATCCCGGGGCGTCGTCCCCGTCAGCATCCAGTACAGACAGGCGGTGACCGCCCACAGGTCCACCTCCGGGCGGGCGTACCGGTAGTCGATGAGTTGGGCGCGGGGCTGGAAGGCGAGGCTGCCGCCGATCGCACCGGTCCCGGTGTGCCCGGACAGGCCCGCCTTCTCGAACGCCTTCGCCAGCCCGAAGTCGGCAACCTTGGTGACGACCTCACCTCCGGCCCCGGTGGTGAGCAGCAGATTGTGCGGGGTGACGTCCCGGTGCACCAGGCCGTGGGCGGTCTGGGTCCGGCCGTCGGCCAGCACGACCGCAAGCTCCGCCCGGTGGGCGTAGGCCAGTGCGTCCAACGCGTCGAGCGTGATCGGCAGCGCCTCTTCGACCGGGAGCCGGCCACCACGCCGGGCCACGAACTCGGCGACACTGCCGCCCGGGCAGTATTCGCAGGTGAAGAAGAAGGCGGCATCGGCCGCGCCGCTGCTGTGCAGGGCGACCACGTTGCGGTGCCGCAGCCCCCGGACACACGCGATCTCGCGGCGGAAGGCGTCCCGCGCGGCGGGGTCCACCGCCCGGTCGGCGAGCAGCGTCTTCAGGGCCACGAGCCGGCCGGACGGCTCGTGGCGGGCCAGGTAGACGACGCTGTGACCGCCCCGGCCGATCTCCCGCAGCACCCGGTGGTCGGTGAAGTCGTCGAGGCCGGGGGCCCCGACCGCCGCAGCCGTCACCAGCGCCGGCAGGGCCCGTCCCCGATCCGGACCGGGGGGCCCGGTGTCCGGGGTGGTCGGCGTGGCCCCGGTGGGGGTGGCCCCGGTGTCCTCCGGTCCGGCGGCGGCTTCCCGAGTCCCGTCGTCGGGCAGGGTGACGCGTAACGTCGCGCGCCCGACCCGTACCTCGTCACCGGCCGACAGGTGCTGCCCGCCGTCGACCGGGCGGCCGTTGAGGTGGGTGCCGTGCCGACTGCCGAGGTCGCGTATCCGCACGTGGGGAGGGTCGATGTCGAGTTGGCAGTGCCGGCGGGAGACCAGCCGCTGCTCGTCGTCGACCCGGATCCCGCAGTCGGCGGCCCGCCCCACCACGACCGTCGTGCGGCGGTGGAAGACGTACGTGTCGACGGCGGACCCGGCCTGCACGGTCACCGTGACGGGCGGGGGGACCGGCACCGCCCCGGCGGGTCGCCCGGCCCCGGGGTCGTCGGTGCCCACGCCCGGCCGCCCGGTCAGTCGACCAGCGCCACGTACAGCGGGCTGCCCAGCAGCACGGTCATGCCGGGCCGCCCGTCGAGTTCCGGGTACGGGCTGGGCCCGTGGAGCAGCCGCTTGGCGAGGAACTCGACGTTCTGCGTGGGCCCCCGCAGGCGGGTGCCGGCCTGGTGCACCGAGGCCAGCGCCGCCACCTCGGCCGCGTCCGGCTCGTCCGCCGCGTCGTGCGCAGTGCCCGGCACCGGTGCGGCCTCGTCGTCGACGAGCCCGGCGAGCAGCGCCGGCATCGTGGACGATCCCAGGGGCCCACGCCCGGTGGACTCGGCCGCCGGGGCCGCGCCGACGAGGTGGAACGGTGACCCGCCGAGGCCGACGACGGTGTCGTCGGTGCGGCCACCGAAGTAGACGAGCGACAGCTCACCAGTGGTCGGGACGATGCCCCACCGCATCGGCAGCAACCCCCGGAAGAACTGCCCCGGCTCGTCCACGGAACCGACGTCGGCGTGCTCGTCCAGGTAGCGGGTAACCCGCTCCAGGCGGGCCAACCGGTCGGTGCCCGGGTTCTCGACGCTACGTTTCACCCCGACGACGGTGAGGTTCACGCTGAACTCGGCGGCCCGCCTGCGCTGGTGACCCGGGTCGATCTGGGACAGCAGCATGTCCACCTTGGCGTCGCTGACGTAGAGGTAGTAACGAAAACTCACGGTCACTCCCTGACGACGCGGCCCGACCACCGAGGTTACCGTCCGCGACCAACCGATGGTTGTCCCGTGTGTCGGGGGGTGCCAGGCTCGAACCATGCGGTGGCGTCCCGGGGACCGGATTCTGGGCCTCTACGAAGTGCTCGACGAGCCCCTCGCCGGTGGCATGGGTCTGGTCTACCGGGTCCGGCACCCGGGCTGGGACACCGACCTCGCCGTCAAGGTGCCGCGCCCCGAGCAACTGACCACCGAGGCGCAGCGTGCCCGCTTCGAAGCCGAGGCGGGCACCTGGGTCGGGCTGGGCCTGCACCCCCACGTGGTCAGCTGCGCGTACGTGCGCCGGGTCGACGGGCTGCCCTGCGTGTTCGCCGAGTGGGTCGCCGGTGGATCGTTGGACCAGGTGGTCCGGGCCGGGCGACTGCACGAGGAGCCGGACGGCGGGTTCCTCGCCCGGGCGCTCGACCTCGCGGTGCAGTCGGCGTGGGGCATCGACCACGCCCACCAGCAGGGCCTCATCCACCAGGACGTCAAACCCGCGAACATCATGGTCGGCCTCGACGGCACCTGGACCGCGAAGGTCACCGACTTCGGGCTGGCCGGTGCCCGCGCCGCCGTGGACGGGGCCACCGGTGCCGCGGCGGACGTCAGCCTGGGCGCGAGTTTCGGCGGCATGACCCCCGCCTACTGCTCGCCCGAGCAGGCCGAGGCGGCGGCCGGTGCGCGGGTGACCCTCACCCGGGCCACCGACGTCTGGTCGTGGGCGCTGTGCGTGTGGGAGATGTTCGCCGGTCACCGTCCCTGCCGTTACGGTCAGGCGGCACGGGAGACCTTCGCCGAATACCTGGCGGCGGGGGAGACCTTGCCGGCGGCGCAGCCGATGCCGCCGGGGATCGTCGACCTGCTCCGGCGGTGCTTCGACGTCGACCCGTCGACCCGCCCCCGCCGCCTCGCCGACCTGGCCACCGAGGTCGCCGGGGTGTACGCGGACGCGCTGGGCGTCCGCTATCCACGGGTGCGGCCGTCGGCGGCCGGCCTGCTCGCCGGCAGCCTGTCCAACCAGGCGCTCTCGCTACTCGACCTCGACCGGCCGGCGGAGTCGGAACAGCTGTGGCGCTCCGCCGTCGACACCGACCCGCACCATCCTGGTGCGGTCTACAACTGGGCGCTGTACCGGTGGCGGCAGGGCCGGATCACCGACGAACAGGTGCTGGCGGAGCTGCTGGCGGCACGGGAGATCGCCGGGGAGAACTGGCGGGCCGACCACCTGCTGGGGTTCGTACACGCCGAACGGGGTGACGACGCGGCGGCCCGGCCGCTGCTGGCCGCCGCGCCCGCCGGCCCCGAGATCACCGAGGTGACCGCCGCCCTGGCGAGGCGCGGGACGCAGCCCGGGTCGCAGCGGCTGCCCGGCCACCGGGGCCGGGTGACCACCGTCGCCGTCGACGGGAACGGTCGGGTGGCGGTCACCGGCGGCAGGGACGGCAGCCTCCGGACGTGGTCGCTGACCGGGCAGCCGGTGGGCACCGAACTCGGTGCGGACGGGACCGGTGCCGAGGTCACGGTCCTGACGGTCGACCGGGACGGCCGGGCCGCGCTCGTCGCCCGCAAGGGAGGCCCGGTCGAGTGCTGGGACCTGGCGCGGGACAGGTGTGTCCGGGTGCCGTCCGACCAGCGGGCGGCGGTGACCGCACTGGCGCTCACCACCTCGGGCACGGCCGCCATCGGGTACGACAACGGTCGGATCGAGGTACGGGACACGGCTGACGGGCGGCTGCGGCGCACCCTGGAGCACCCGCCGAGCACCCACCAGAACCTGGACGCGGCGGGCCGGATCCTGCCGGAGATCCAGGAGAGCCCTGCGGCGGTCACCGTGCTGGGCCTGAGCGAGGACGGCGCGGTCGCGGTGTCGGCGGCGCCCTCGGACGGCAGTGTGGTGGTCTGGGAGGTCGACACCGGACGGTGGCTGCACCGCCTGGTCAAGTCCGCCGACATGCGGATGACCGGGGTAAACCAGGTTGCGTTGGGCGGGTCCGGCAGGTACGCCCTGCTGATCGGGCACCAGACACGGGTGGCGCACCTGTGGGAGACCCGACCCAACCGGGTTCGGGGTCCGGTGCCGAGCACCCTGAACCGGCACTCGACGATCGTGCTCAGCGGCGACGGCGAACGGGCGGCCTCCATCGGGTTCGGCAGTGCCAACCAACCGGCACGGATCTGGGAGACGGATTCCGGTCGGTGCCTGCGTACCGTCGCCACGCGTACCGACGGGCTGCCACCGGAACTGGCCGGTCTGCTCTCGCCCACCTGTGTGGCGATCAGCGGCGACGGAACGCTGGCCGTGATCGGGGACGAGTACGGGGGGCTGCACGTCCACCGGTTGCCCCGCCCCGACCTGCGGGCGCCGTGGAGCTACGAGCGGCCCCTGGCGGCGCGGGCGGTGCTGGCGGCCGAGGAGCAGGTCCGGCAACGGATCGCCCGGGCGGAGGCGCTCGTCCGGGAGGGTCGGACGGCCGACGCCGCCGGGCAGCTACGGGCCGCCCGCGACCTGGTCGGGTTCGAGCGTCACCCGGAGCTGCGGGACCGGTGGGAGCGGTTGGGGCGGACGGCGGGCGGGCGGACCGTACCTTTGGGCGTCTGGCAGCGCTACGAACTGCGCGGCGGCAACTTCACCTTCGTGGCCGGGCTGGAGCCGGCGCTCAGTGTCGACGGGGAGTTGGCGGTGACGGGTGGCGCCGACGGCCTGATCCGGGTGTGGGAGCTGCCGACCGGTCAGCAACGGCACACCTTCGTGGAGCGGGTGGGCAATACGCACACCCTCGTGCTCTCCGCCGATGCCCGGCTCGCGGTCAGCGCGGACTGGGCCGGGACCGCCCACCTGTGGGACCTGACGACCGGCCGGCGGCAGGCGGAGCTGCACGGCGACCACGGGGTGGTGCGGGCGGTCGCCCTGGACGGTGCGGGGCGGTACGCGATCGTCGGTGACGCCGAGGGGAACCTGTGCCTGTGGAGCCTGTACCGGTTCCACCTGAGCCGCACGATGGTGGCACACCAGGGGCCGGTGGGGGCGGTCCGACTCAGCGACGACGGTCGGTACGCCGCGTCGGCCGGCACGGAGGACCGGACGTGCCGGCTGTGGCGTACGGGCACCGGCAGCCCGGTGCTCACGGTCCCCGTCGGGTTCGGCCGGACAACGCTGCGGTTCACCCCGGACGGCCGGCAGCTCCTGGTCAACTCGGCGGGTGAGTTGACCGCGTGGGACGTGCACACCGGCCGCCAACGGTACGTCCTGCCGAGCCGGGGCGACGCCGTGGCGGTGAGCCGGGACGGACGGGTCGGGCTCGTCCCCGCGTACGACGGGTCGTACGGGCGGGTGGTGTCGGTGTGGGAGCCGGCGACCGGGCGGGTGCTGTGCGAACTCGCCTCCGAGGCGGACGTGTTCGACGTCAGCCCGGACGGGCGGCACGCGGTGACCGCCGACGCGGACCGTACGCTGCGCATCTGGGACGTGCGGACGGGGCGGCGCGTGCACACGTGCGACGGTCATCCGGAGCCGGTGACGTCCGTGGCGTTCACGGCGGACGGCCGGAGCCTGGTATCGATGGACGACCGACCGGCGATCCGGCGGTGGGAGCTGGACTGGGATTACGATTTCACGGGCTGACCCGCAACCGGGCCGAGCCGAGCCGGGTGCTGAGCCCACCGCCCGCCACGGGCTCCATCAGCTGGTCGTCGTACGCCGCCGCGCGCAGCGCGTCGTCGTGGGCGGCGCGCTGCTTGCGGGAGAACCGGCTGCGGTCGACCGCGAGGTCGGCCATGACCGGCGGGACGAGATCCCGGAACTCCTGCGGCAGGCCGGCGGTGTTGCGTTCGTAGTGGGGATCGTCGGGGTAGCTCAGCGTCAGGGTGATCGGTGGCTCGCCGCGTAGCCGACCGCCCAGGGCGCGCAGGGAACCGGCGAGGAACTCCAGGGCGATCTTGATGTCCACCGACAACCCGACGTTGTTGGAGTCCGGCTGGTATACGGGTGGGACGTCCTCGGGCACCACGAACCGTACGGTGACCCGCTTGGCGGGCAACTCCAGCAGCAGGCGGGGCCAGGGTCCGCCGCCCTCGATGGTCACGTCGACCCGCTGGGGATCGACGGACAGTCGCAGGCTGAGCCAGTCGATCATCGCCAGGGCCTCGGGCGGCAGGTCGTCCTGACGGTACGGGCCCCGGCTGCGGGTCCGCAGCGCGCTCGCGTGCATGGTGGTCAGCACGCGTGCCCCGGTGCTGTCGATCTCCAGGGAGAGCGGGTGGACCGCCAGGTCCCGCATGACGCGCACGACCGCGCCGATCAGCACTGATGGTGCCGCAACGGTGGCCATCGCCTGCCCTTCCGTTGGGTGTGTGACAGGTGTCGCACCGTGACGGACAGTGTCGCACATGAATGTGTTCGGCGCTGTCGTCCGGACGCTGACCGGGGTACGCGGTGAGCCGCCCGCCCACCGGCGCCGCGCGGATCGTCGACCCGGGCGGATCAACGCGGGTCGACGGGTGCGCCCGGTCCTTTCTGGATGGTGTGGCCTGGCTATTGTCAGCGGGTGATCCATCGAGGGATCTCTTTTGCACGGGGAGAGCAGATGATGTCTTGGCGCCTTCGCGCGCTTTCCGCCACCGTGGCAGCTGCCGCGGTGGCCCTGTCGATCACCACTGCGGGCGGGGCGGCAACGGCCGCCGGGCCCGTCCTGGAGATCACGTCGATCGCCTTCGCCCGGCCGCAGGTCGACGTCACCCAGGACTACGCCGTGGTCGACCTGACGTGGACGATCACCGACCGGGCGGCCAGGGCCCAGCGCGTCAACGGCGCGGTCGAGCTGCGCCAGTTCGCCGGAGACGAGCAGGTCGGCCAACCCCACACGGTCTCCTACGACCTGCTCGGGGGTCGTACGCAGGTCGGGGGCACCGGAACGGCCCAGCAGTCCACCTACGTCTACGAGTTCGTGGTGCCGCGTTACTCCGTCGCGGCCGAGACGGTCTGGCGGGTGACCAAGGTGACCATCGCCGACGACGTCGCCCACGCCCGTACGGTGCGCGACCCGGGCCCGGCGGCGTTGGCGGTGACCCAGCTCGTCGACTCCCAGGGGCCGGTGGCGGAGCAACTCTCCTTCGACTTCGGTCAGCCGAGCGGCTTCTACGATGACGGTTCCGGGGTGACGTTGCGCTACCGGGTGCAGGTCGTCGACGAGTCCGCCTTCAGGAAGGGCAAGCTCACGCTCGCCGGCCCGGGAGGTGCCCGGCTGACCTCCACGTTCCAGCTCGTCCAGAGCGGTTCGCAGTGGTCGTGCAACGGTGAGACGGTCTATGAGCCGACCTGGGCGTTCTGCCCCGTCTCGATCGTCGTGCCGGCCGGTTCACCGTCCGGCACGTGGCGGGTGGCCCGGCTCGACCTGACCGACAGTTGGGGCAACACCCGGACGGACACCTCGCCGCAGGGGCCCGAGCCGATCCAGGTCAGCCGCAACGACGTGGTCAGCGCGTCGGGCTTCGCGCTCGTCCCGGCGCAGGTGAACAACTGGCGGGGGCAGGCGACGACGTCGCTCAGCTTCACGCCGCACGGTGCGGTTGGTGGCCTGACCGCCGTCGACGTGGATCTGTCCTGGTGCTCCCAGCTGTCACACACCCCGACCTTGGGTGAGAACGGCGTGGCCTCGGTGGAGATCCGGGTGCCGGCGGGCTGGGCCAGCTCCTGCCGGATCGACGGGATCAAGCTGACCGACGGCGCGGGTAACGTCGCGTTCTACGGCACCACCTACGCTGCTCCCGAACTCGACCTCACCGTCACCCGGGTGCCGGACGAGAAGGCGCCGGTGGTGCTCTCGGCGACGCTGCCCAAGGCGACCTGGACGTCCCAGGAGACCGCGGACGCCTGGGGCCTCGGCTTCGACGTCACGATCGAGGTCGACGAGTTCGCTCCGATCTCGTCGACCAGCGCGACGATCTACGACAGCACCGGAGCTTCGCGGGGCGGCATGTACGGGGGGCAGCACGACGACGGCACCGGTCTTCTCCACCTGGCGGTGTCGACCGGCCGGTTGGAACCGGGCCGGTACACGATCGGGTTCACGCTGGACGACCAGGCCGGCAACTCGAGTTCGTGGGGCTATCCGAACAATGCCGGCACCCCGCTTCCCGGCGGTCCGTTGACCCTGACCGTGGTCGCTGACTGACGGTCGGCCGGACCGCCCGGTCGGGCCGTTCCTCCGAGCGGTGGGCCGGGGCGGCGGGCCGCCCCGGCCCGGGTCCTGCCGGAAACCGGAGGGCGCCCCTGTCGCCGTACCCCTATGTCGGGCCCCGTCGCGGTCTTCCGCTTCGCCTCGCTGGCGTACGTCGGGCTGCTGGTCCTGCGCGACGCCGACCGGTACGCCCACCCGGTCGCCGCCGGT